>JANXOO010000030.1 GCA_025353525.1 Schlesneria sp.
GTTGGGCGGATACCACGGATCTGCCCACATCAACGGCCAGACAGTCTATTACGCTGTCGGCGTCTATTCCGAACGCCTGCCAAACGGTACCACCAATGGAATACCGGTATTCGATCAAAATTGGAAGAACGTCGTCGGTACCTTCTATCACGAGCTTCAAGAAGCGCGAACAGACCCCGATGTCGATGACGCTGCGACGAGCCCCAACGGCATGAGTGTTCTTGGATGGACATCTGACAGTGGGCAGGAAATTGGCGATTATCCGATCGCCGAAGCGAAACAACTTTTGGAAGTATTCCAGGAAATTCCGTTAGCTGACGGCAGCGGAACTGTACCCGTTCAATTGCAGTATTCCAATTTCGTTCATGGTCCTGAAGGGCCGATCGATTATCCGCACGGGATGGAACCGGCCCCGGGAACCGATCCTCCCAAAACCAATCCGCAACCGAAGCCGCCGAATCGACCGAGCAACGGAATCCCCTCCAATTTGCCTCCGGAATTTCAGAATTGGGATCAGGTCGAAGACTACATCAAGAAGGCGATTTTGAAACTGCTTTCATAGCGCAAGCGTTTGATAACGCAATGAATCGATGGCCCTGCGCGGGGCGGAACCTGTCAATTGCAACATTGAATCCGGCTCGCCTGATCATACAGCCGACCGGCAGTGGATAATTTACCGGCTGAAAAACGGGGACCCCGGCGCGCCGGGGGTCTTCCTGGTGCCTGTCACCCTTTTTCATCGCAAGAGGAGTGTTTTGGTGCGAGTCATTCGGGACAAAAGGGCACTTGTCACAGGGGCTGCGTCCGGAATCGGACGAGGAATCGCGTTGGCTCTCGCAAAAGAAGGCGTCAATCTCGTCCTGTGGGACATCGACGAAGCGGGACTGGCATCGGTTGCCGAGGACGCTCGTTTGCATGACGTCGATGTCCGATCAACCCGAGTCGATTTGACGCAGTCTGCTGAAATCTCTGCCGCAGTGCAATCTTTGGGAAACGAGATCGATATCCTTGTGAACAACGCCGGTGTTGCTTACTACGGTCCAACTCACAGGATGACTGCCAGCCAATGGGATTGGCTGGTCGGAATTAATTTGCTGGCGCCCATCCGGATCACTCGCGAGCTGCTTCCTGTTTTACTGGAGCGTCCCGAAGCACACATCTTGAATGTATGCAGTATCTCGGGCCTCGTCGCCGGAGGACGCTTTGCTGCCTATCACACAAGCAAATTCGGACTGGTCGGATTTACCGAGGCGATTCGCGCCGAATACGGTCGTCGGGGGTTGGGAGTGACGGCACTGTGTCCGGGCCCCGTCCGGACGAACCTGTATCGCCAATGCGCATCGGGCAACGATGGGAAAACCGTTCCCGAACCGCCTCAATGGCTTTGCACGACGGTCGACGCCGTCGCAAGTCGTGCAATTCGTGCGATCCGGCGCAACCAGCGTATGCCGATCGTCGGCTTGTTGGCCCATCTGTTGTGGAACGCAAAATGGTTCGCACCGGGCCTGATCGACTTTCTGAACCACTTTCATCGCAAACGGCGATTGCCGGAACAGGCCGGCCGGCAGCAGGAAATTCGGCGAGCAGCCTGAACGCCAACTCGTAGGTTATGCTTCAGCATATCTCTTGTATCGGGAGTGTGAGTGTGAGTGTGAGTGGGAGTGGGATTGGGAGTGGGAAGAGAATCGAAGACAGGCTTTAGCCTGTCCTGTCCATTTCGAAAAATGAACGAAATCCCCCCCCCCCCCCGCAACAGAAAGTTGCCAACAGCAAGTTGCCAACAGAACGCTGCCGAGCAAAGGCAAGGTTTTTCCAGACCCGGAGGAGACAGGCGAAAGCCTGAACTTCAAAAAAGGCTTCCCATGATTCCCCGGTTTGATCGTCGGCGTCGGGGGACATGGTTCCTGATCGCAGCCCTGGCGGCATTCTTGCTCTCGCGTACTGCGGGTGGAGTGATCGACCTCGATCTGTTCCACGAGATGGCGTTGGCTCGCGAAGCCTTGAGACTCGGATTCGTCCCGTGGTCCGATTCGTTCGCCTATACTCCGACTGTTCCCATCGTTGTTCATCACGAATGGGGACTGGGATTGATCGCCTTGTTTTTTTCCCGTGTCGCTGGCGGCACCGGAATCATACTCTTGAAGTTCGCGTTGATTTTCGGCCTCGCCGCGGTCGTCTGGAACACTGCTCGCAATCGCCGGGCCACACCTGCAGTCCTTGGCCTCTTCGCTGCGCTTGCCATCGTCCTCAGCGATTTCGGATTTGCAACTGTTCGTGCTCAAATGTTTTCTTATCTGTTTGCCGCGCTGTTACTGAGGGGGTTTGATCGTGATCGTGCGGGCGACAGACTGTGGCTGGCGGGCGTTCTGCTGCTGTTTCCCGTCTGGGCCAATATCCATGGCGGGTG
>JANXOO010000227.1 GCA_025353525.1 Schlesneria sp.
CCAATCCAAACGCCGAAAGGCCTATCAGAAAACCAAAGACAAATGCGCAACAGAACCGGCGTGAACGAAAAACCCCTGCAATACAGGGTTTTCAACACCCCAGGGTCATCCTGCTGCCTGCCCTGACTAAAGCTTGATCTTGAGTTTCACCGTCTGGTTTCCGCGTTCAACGACAATCGCAATCTCGTCCCCCGGACTTTTGCCGTTCAGAGCCGCCTGAACATCCCCTGCACCGCGAATCGTTCGTCCAGCCGCTTCAACCAGTATGTCGCCTCGATGAATCACACCTTGATCGTCCAAAAGCGTCGGTCGAAGGCCGGCAGACTCGGCCGGACTGTTTGCCGCAATGCTGTCGACAAGAGCCCCTCGAGAAACGCCAATTCTCCTGGCAATTGAATCGTCGAAGAGTTTCACACCCGGGATTCCCCGTTCCAGCCGACCCCACTTGATCAGGTCCGGAACGACCTGATTTACAATATCAACCGGTACGGCAAACCCGATCCCGGAAAATGCTCCCGACGGACTGACGATCATCGTATTGACTCCGATCAATCGCCCGGCGCTATCCAGCAGAGGCCCGCCCGAATTACCCGGATTGATCGCCGCATCGGTTTGAATTACCCCTTCGATCGGACGGCCGCTGACCGATTCGATCTCACGGCCCAGGCCGCTGATGACCCCTGTTGTCAGTGTCTGGTCGAGTCCAAACGGACTGCCGATTGCAAACACTTTTTGACCGACCTGCAAGTTTCCCGATTCGCCGATTGCAACTTTCTTCAACCGGCCTGGAGGAACATCAATTTTAAGAACTGCGATATCCTTGTCAGGCTCGGCCCCGATCAATCGGGCTTCCCACGAACTGTTGTCCGCCAGCATGACCTTGGCCGCCTGAGCGGTTCGAATCACGTGATAATTAGTCACAACGTGGCCAGCATCGTCGTAAATAAAACCGGTTCCTGTCCCTTCGGGAATTTCCAGCACATTGAAACTCAACCGATCACGGCGATGCGTCAACGTTGTGATATGGACGACGCTCGGGGACGCTTCGCGAAAAATCTGAATCGTCGATTTCTCGTCCTCGGACAGGTCACCGCGCGGAGTGATCGGGCGCGACTCTTTCGCTGACCGACCGCCGAATCCGGGCAAGTACCCGGCATTCTGCAACATAACCCCCGCCACACTCAGCAACAGCACCGAAACCAGCCACGCCGGTACCGTCGCTGTCGATCCGGGATTCTGACGATCATTCATCGACGACTCCTGCCAACTTTGCAAACGGCTATGTTTTCGGGCGATCCTCTTGCCTGATGACACCGAAACCAACTCGCATCCGATGCCTCAATCGGGACTCTTGGCTGCCTCAATCCGGACTGCTAGTTGAATATTAACGAAGCGCACTGATTTATCGTATCCTTTGGCGACCGGCAGTAGAAAATTTGCCTGCCGAAAAACGGGGACTGGCTCCGGGTCTTCCCGGTGCCTGTCCCCCTTTTTCGTCCCCCCGTCCCCCTTTATTCGCGTCCCACT
>JANXOO010000231.1 GCA_025353525.1 Schlesneria sp.
GATCACCGGCAGCCCAGGCGATTTTTCCTTGCTCACGTCCGTACGTCTTTTGCAATTCCCGATTGTCGCGACACGTGTCGAGGACCCCGTTCAGCGAACGCGCCAATTCGACATCGACTTGAATTCCGTTGCGAGCCAGGCGTATCGACGGAGCAACCACGGACTTCCAGGAAAGTCGCCCGAATCGCTCGTGAGCGAGTTTCAACCCGCGAACAGTCCCCGGTACTCCGACGAGTTGATATTGCGACGTGACTCCGCTGGCAAACATATCAACAGTGGCTGCCGCAGGAGCTTTCTCGCGGTAGTCAACGAACACCGGGTTCTGACCGCCAGCGGGGTGTACGAGCATGAAGCCGCCACCTGCAATGTTTCCAGCTTCGGGCCAGGTCACCGCCAGGGCGAATCCCACGGCCACAGCAGCGTCGACGGCATTGCCGTCAGAACGCAGAATCTCACGTCCGATTTCAGACGCCGGTTTTGAAACCGTAACGACCATTCCCCGCCCGGACTGCGCTGTCGGCCCCTCGCCTGGCCAATCGTCGCCCCGGCAGGGAGCGAGTGAGATGACAAACAATACGAATCCGGCAAAGCCGGTCGACACACGAACAAGCATGTTGCCTACTTGTGATAGCCCAATTCGGTCATCACGTCGAACAACTCGTCAAATGTGACGAATCGGCGACGATGACGTAATTTGTATGCGTCCACCGCAGCAGCAAACTCGGCAACGTCCGGTCGGGTCGGATCGGGAGTCGCCTTGAACTGACGGCGTTCCGGTGCACCCGTTCGAGTTTCACCCGTACCGCGACGATCAACGAATGTCCGAGTGGTTTCTTCGGCGAGTGTTTGCATGACGATAGCTCCGCTGTAGAAAAAGTTCTATACTGATGGCGTTCGACGTGAAGGATAATTTTTCGGATCGGGAATTTGTCGAGTGTCCTTTTGTGCGGATCGTATCGGGGTTCCCGTTGTCCGTGGTATTCCTTCGCCGTGTCCTTGTTGCAGTAATCCCGTTCGTTTCAAAGTGGCGTACAGGCAAACCTAGGTTACAAACAGACGCGCGGCTGGCAAATTCCGTCATTTTTCCGGAATCGAATGCGCCGCTTCAGTTTACGGATATCGGTTGATGATGACGACGAAAATTACAGTTCTCGGTAGCGGTGCGATGGCAACGGCTTGTGCGATCCTGCTTGCAGAGCACGATGATCAGTACGTTTCAATGTGGGGCCGGAATGCCGAGCGAGCCAACCAGATCCAGCAGTCGCGGGAAAACCGGCGATTGTTACCCGGCGTCACGCTCCCCGAACGAATTGAAGTCACCAGCGATATCGAGCTGGCACTGCACGAAACCGAATATATCGTTGCGGCGATTCCGACCCAGTTCTTGCGTACTTGCCTGCAAGAGATGCGACCGCACCTGAAATCTAACCGGCCGATGATCAGTGTTATCAAGGGGATCGAAAACGAAACCTTTATGCGGCCCAGCGAAATCATTACCGAAGTCCTCGGCAGTCGCGCGATCGTCGCTATCGGAGGGCCCAGTCATGCCGAAGAAATATCCCGGCGGATGCCGGCGACCGTCGTGGCTGCCAGTGGCGATCTGGGGCTGGCACGACAGGTTCAGAAAATGTTTAACACCGAACGTTTCAGGGTCTACACAAATCTCGACCTGATCGGAGTTGAATTGGCGGCAGCGTTGAAAAACGTGATTGCAATTGCTGCCGGGATTTCTGATGGACAGGGATTCGGTGACAACGCAAAGTCATCACTGATGACGCGCGGTCTCGTGGAAATGACGCGGTTCGGTCAACGGTTCGGTGCTGAATCCGGAACTTTTGCGGGGTTAGCAGGCATCGGAGACCTCATTACGACGTGCGTCAGCCCCTACGGACGAAATCGTGGCGTCGGTGTGCGACTCGGCAAGGGAGAATCCCTGTCGCAAATCCTTACCAGTATGGATGCGGTTGCAGAAGGTGTTGCGACCGCGAAGAGTGTCTTTGACGTCGCCGATCAGGAAGGAATTGAAATGCCGATTACGGCCGAGGTCTTCCGGGTCCTCTACGAAGGCCGACCCGTGAGTGATGCGACCCGATCCCTGATGCTCAGGCCATTGCGATCCGAATGAGCGAACCAATTGCCTACCTGAACGGCGAATTCGTGCCGGTCTCTCGCGCTGCACTGTCAGTGTTTGACCTGGGTGTTGTCGCGGGAGCGTCTGCCACCGAAATGGTCCGGACGTTTCGTCACACACTCTTTCGACTCGACGATCATTTGCAGAGACTGGAGCAGTCGCTTGAGTTGCTGAGTATCGAATTCCGGCTTTCGCGAGCGGAAGTGACTGTGATTTGCGAACAGATCGTCGCGGAAAATGCGAGCCTTATTCCCGATGACGGGGATTTGGGGTTGATCGTATTTGTGACGGCAGGTCAAAACCTGACGTATCTTGGACCCGCGGGGATTGACCGGGCTCACACGCCGACGGTTTGCATTCATACTTTTTCGCTTCCGTTCGAGCTTTGGGCCAATCGATACGACAGCGGTGTGCATCTGGTGACCACGTCGATCCGAAGTCTGCCTGACGACATCATCGATGCCCGGGTGAAACATCGAAATCGCCTGCATTGGCATCTGGCCGAGATTGAAGCGCGGCGAATCGCCCCCTCGGCAACGGCCATTCTGACCGACGTTGACGGGTTTCTGACCGAAACCGCGGCCGGAAACCTGTGCGTCGTCGATGGAACGACAATTGTCACGCCATCTCAAAACGTACTGCATGGAATCAGCCGCAGTGTTGTTTCAGAACTCGCCTCGTCACTCGGGATGACGTTTGCATCGACGCGGTTGCTGCCGGACGAACTTGCAAAGGCGCGCGAAGCGTTTATTACGTCGACGCCGCTTTGTCTGGTCCCTGTGACGCAGTTCAATCGTCGCCCGATCGGTGACGGCGCTCCCGGTCCGGTTTTTAAAAAGCTGATCGCTGCCTGGAGTGACCTGGTCGGCACGGACATCATCGGACAGATGCAAAATCGGGAGAATCGTAATGACAACGAATCCTGATTCAACGAGACAGTCAAATGGCACTCACAACTCGAGATGTCCCGGCAGTGCGATGATCCGCCGTTCGGAAGCATGCCCAAAATTGCTGGTCAGTGTTCGCTCGCGCATGGAAGCCGATCGTGCATTGGCAGGCGGAGCCGAGATCCTGGACGTGAAAGAGCCGTCGTCGGGATCATTAGGAATGGCCGCAATCAGTGAGATCGCCGCAATCGCAGGTTCCGCTCAAGTCGTCGCCGGTGCAGTCCCCCTGAGCGTCGCCCTGGGGGAAGTTGTCCATTGGTCT
>JANXOO010000232.1 GCA_025353525.1 Schlesneria sp.
GGCAGCGGCTTGATCGCGTGCGCCTGAAGCTTGTTGGTCATGCTCCCTTCAGAATAAGGGGGTTGGCCCGTGAGCATTTGATACCATGTACAGCCGAGCGAATAAATGTCGCTGCGAATATCAGCGGCCTTGCTGTTGCGAGCCTGTTCAGGAGCCATATAATCAACCGTGCCGACGGTTGTGCCCGCACGTGTGATATTTGTTTCAAGAGTATCATCGATCGATCGCGCCAGGCCCAGGTCGGTCACCTTGACCGTTCCATCGTGCCGCAACAACAGATTTGATGGCTTGATGTCCCGGTGGACGATGTTCTGTTCGAATGCGTGCTGCAGTGCAGACGCCACCTGTTTGATGATCGCGATCGAACGATTGACCGGGATTGGTCCCCCGTGTTTCACCTGCTCGAAGAGATCGATCCCTTCGACATATTCCATGGCAATGTAGAGGTAGCCGTCGATTTCACCGGTATCGAAAACGGCGACGATATTGGGGTGTTCGAGCTGTGCGGCGGCTTGTGCTTCAGCTTTGAATCGCCTGACAAGGATCGGATTCTTGGCTTTGTCGCGCGGCAAAACCTTCAAAGCGATCATTTTCTTCAGATCGGTATGTTTGGCGAGATAGACCGTCCCCATGCCACCTTGACCGAGTTTTCGTTCGATCAGGTATTTGCCGAGAGTCTTCAGTGGTTGATTGGGCTCGCTGCTTTTGACTATTGCTTCGGATTCGCTAGTCATTGCGATCCTCCCGTCTCGTCGCACCAGGTCTTTTCGCTTCAGTAGTTTTCGTCTCAGGTCTCGTCGTTTCGCCTCGACAGGATCGTGTCCATTTGTTTCCGGTTGAAACAGCGAAGCAATGCGGTTTCATCGGCGCTTTCCAGGAACCATTTGGACAATGAAAGAATAATCGAGACATGAACTTGCGCCCCGAGTGTAACAAACCTGCGAAGCGTACGTCAAAACCCTGGAGCGAAGTAATTTTTCGATGATTTCGGTCCGGTTACCCGGCCCGGTCCTTCAGACCAACCGCGTAACCACAGCTGTATGAATTGAGTTGCCGGTCGCCTGAACATACAGATCGTCCGGGCGACCCGCGTCAACGTAACCTATTGTGGCATGCACAGTCAGCCACATTGGTGGCAAGTCCGTTTGCACCGCCAATCGGCTTGAGTTCCGCCGACCGCAGGGACCTTTGTGACGGTTGCAACGAATTTGAGACCGGACAACGACGTGCCGCAGAGAGGTCACTGATTGATCATCAGAACCATCAGAGGAAACGACCTCAGGGTACGAATGGGTACGAATGGGTACGAACGTCAGTGAGAAGTCGGCGAAATGATTCCCCTGTAGCGCAGACACCAATGACGGCATGGGTGCTGCTTTCTTGTTCTAAGACTGTAGCCCTGTCGCTCCCCGACGGGAAATCCGAATCGTGCGTACGCGATGTCTCAGACGAAGGGCTATCCCTGACGGTGCGGGTTCGGTTTTCGCTGGCTGCTTTTCCGACCGCGGCCTTTCTTTTGGGCGGTCGTATCAGATTCTTCCGGAACCGGTTTCCCCATTTGTTTCTTGAGTTGCATGATCCGGTCTCGCAACTTTGCCGCACGTTCGAATTCCAGCGATTCAGCAGCCGCCAGCATTTCGGCTTCGAGTTCATTCAGATATTCATGCGTGATGTACTGATTTTCAGTCTCGGCACCGATCACTTTCTGCGAAATTCGTTTTGCTTCGATCTCTTCTTCAATCCCCCGACGAATGGCTTTTTTGATCGTTTCCGGCGTGATCCCGTGTTTCGCGTTGTACTCGGTCTGCAAAATGCGGCGACGACCGGTTTCGTCGAGAGCTTGTTGCATGCTGTTCGTTACCCGATCAGCGTACAGTATCACTTGCGCGTTGATATTTCGGGCGGAACGACCGATTGTCTGGATCAGACTGGTTGCACTCCTCAGAAACCCTTCCTTGTCAGCATCCAGAATCGCAACCAGTGAAACTTCCGGCAAATCGATCCCTTCCCGTAGCAAATTCACGCCGATGACCGCATCGTACTTTCCCTCACGCAGACTTCGCAGAATCTCGACACGCTCGAATGCGTCAAGTTCCGAATGGAGCCACGCACAGCGGATCCCTTCTTCGATCAAATAGGCCGTCAAATCTTCCGACAGGCGTTTTGTCAGCGTCGTGACCAGCGTCCGTTCGCCTTTCGCCGTTCGCAATTTGATTTGCTCCATCAAGTGCTGCACCTGGCCACGTGCCGGATGAATCGAAATCGTCGGATCCAGAAGTCCCGTCGGACGAATCAGTTGCTCGACAACCTCGCCGCCGGTCTGTTCGATTTCCCAATCGGCAGGCGTGGCCGAGACGAACACTGTCTGTTTTCTGCGTCCGTTCCATTCTTCGAATTTGAGTGGCCGGTTGTCGAGCGCCATCGGTAATCGGAATCCGTGTTCGACGAGTGTCGTTTTGCGCGCGTGGTCGCCATTGAACATCGCCCGAATCTGAGGGACGCTGACATGTGATTCGTCGACGAACAGCAAAAAGTCTTCGGGAAAAAAATCGAGCAGCGTGAAGGGTGGTTCTCCGGGCTTTCGACCAGACAGCGCCCGACTGTAGTTTTCGATTCCCGGACAGAATCCGACTTCCCGCAGCATTTCCAGGTCGTGACGTGTGCGTGCGTTCAATCGCTGGCGTTCGAGCAATTTTCCTTCTTTCTGGAACTTTTCCAGTTGCGCATTCAGTTCGCTTTCAATCTCGCGAGTGGCGTCCGAGATCCTGTCTTCCGGAAGGACGTAGTGTTTGGCCGGATAAATATAGATATCGTTCAGTCGCTGGACTTCTTCACCTGTGAGCGGGTTGATGATCGACAGTTTTTCGACTTCGTCGCCCCACAGTTCAATTCGATAGGCGAATTCTTCGTAGGCAGGCCAGACTTCAACGACATCGCCGC
>JANXOO010000256.1 GCA_025353525.1 Schlesneria sp.
ATACTTCGATGGATGACCTGTCGATGTTGAATGACGCGTCATTCGATCTGGTTCATCAGCCTGTCAGCACGTGTTATGTACCCGAGATCGTGCAAGTTTATTCAGAAATTGCCCGCGTGTTACGCGATGGTGGACTTTACATCAGCCAGCACAAGCAGCCGACGAGTGGCCAGATTACCCGGCGCGACGAGCGAAACCAGTTTGTCATCGGGATCGAATACTTTCATCGCGGCCCACTTCCGCGAACGGAAGATACGTCCTACCGGGAACGGGGAGCCGTCGAATACCTGCATCGTTGGGACGATCTGGTCGGCGGATTGTGTCGCACGGGGTTTGTCATCGAAGACCTCAGAGAACCCCGTCGCGCCGACGAAAAGGCACCGGTCGAACATTTCGGGTATCGAGGGCGATTCGTTCCACCCTACGTTCGATTGAAGGCCCGTCGGTTACCGAGAATTCCAGCTAACAGCGACGTCTCGTCCAGGATCTGGATTCCGAATTGATCGCGGCGCACCAACAGACGACGGAGGAAATTTAAAGGGGACATTCTACTTTTCTAGCCGAGAGCGACCTCTTGGCCGCATTGAGGTTTCAAGGCCGAGTTGATTTGCAGCCTGCTGTTGCCATTCTATCCCTCTGAACGGCGTTCCTCGTGCGACGCTTTTACGAAGCGATGCAAGTTCGGCTTCGGTTTCGACGCTGTTGACATATTGAGTCCAGTTCGGCGATTTCGGGATTGGGTCTTCGGAAATCAAAAGGTAACAGTTCACAGGCTGGGGACGGTCACGGGTCACGGTCGGGGGAGATATGCTGAAGCATAACCTACACCGAGTGGACCGCTGCGAAGCGTTGGTGCCAGACTTGACCATTCCCAATCTTGACTTCGTTTGACCATGTCGGCACGGAGTGGATTCCGCTCAACGTATCGGAGGACTGTCCAGTAGTATTCGTCAGATGGCACAGGGAACGCTTTAAACCGCCCCTGCCAGACATGACCGCGCGCCTTGTAGTGCCGGTGATACCGGCGGACGTGACTCGTCATCAGCCACTGCATCCAGCGACTCAGATCTCCAGCCTCCAACGGCCAAAGCATCA
>JANXOO010000268.1 GCA_025353525.1 Schlesneria sp.
GGCCCTGTCGTCAGTCAGGCTGCTGTGTTTGAGCGACAGTTTGCGAAGCTCGTCGATCCCCGCCATCCCGCCGCCGGTTTCGCTGAGGATTTCAATCAGCACACCAACGGGTTTCATTCCGGCAAGTCGCATGAGATCAACCGTTGCTTCGGTATGTCCCGTGCGTCTCAGCACTCCGCCGTCTTTGGCGAGCAACGGATACAGATGACCTGGCCGGACGAAGTCTGAGGCCTGACTCGCAGGATCACTCATTGCCACGATTGTCCGCGCGCGATTGTCCGCGCTGACTCCGCTTCCGGCGTCCCGATGATCGATCGGTGTCATGAACGACGTTTGATTGGGTGCCGTATTACGTTGATTGTCGACGATCGGCGACAGCCCCAGTCGATCGGCTGTTTCGTGCAGCAGCGAGACGCACAATACTCCCCCGCCGTACCTGAGCATAAAGCTGACCTGTTCGGGAGTGATCGTTTCCGCCGCGCAGACGAAATCTCCCTCGTTCTCCCGTTCTTCGGCATCAACAACGATGACCATTCGACCAGCCTTCAATGCATCCAGTGCATCATCGATGGTCGAGAAAAATTCGCTGTTCGGATCGGACGCGTGCATGGTTGGCATTCGCTGATGAGACTCGGGTCGATTTCTGTGCCTGACGCATTGTATGCGATCGAGTCAACCAGGTGTGAACGAGTTTGGTCGTGCCCACACAGTGTTCCGGGCCGTCAGCCGTGGACTGCCCATTAAGTCGACCGGCAGTGGAAAATCTACCGGCTGAAAAACGGCGACTGGCTCTATGTCTTCCTGGTGCCGGTCCCTGGCCTGATGAAAACCCCGGAAAACAGTGGGTATGGGGGCATAAAGGTGAGGTGAAGTGTTGCACCGTAGCAGTTGAAGAAATGAATCGAGAGGTACAAGGTAGGCGTCTTACCCAAAAGAAGAATTCTACCGCCGAGTCACAAAGACACAGAGAAGGCGAAAGCAAAAGAGAGAAGAAGAATACAAAGAGATCTAACGCAAAGGCGCAAAGAAAATGGCCAGCGGCGAATTCCCCTTAGCGCCCTGAGCGTCTTTGCGTTGAAATTCCTTCTCCTCCTTTGGTATTTTCCATTCCATCGGATTCTCGGATCAATTGCGCAACAGGTTTTCCCGTATTCGTTTGCGGTTTTCATCAGGCCAGCCTGTCCCCTTTTCCCCCGACTGGTATTTCCTGACGGATTTACCGAAAGTTGTCCGCATGCTGCGATCCTTGGGCAGCAGTGTCGCGGTCGTCGTCACCTGATGCGGAATCCGGATTGACCGCTTCGACAGCGACGAAGTCCGGTGCCGCATCACGTCGATGACTCAGTCCTTTGCTCGCCACAAAGTAAGTCATGATGGCATCGATTGGATGTTCAAACAGGAAAATGAAAGCGACTGTAAACCATCCCTCGGCCGGATTCGGACTGACAAGTCCGGCCACAGCGATTCCCCAACTGATCAAATACCCCAGCAACTCGATGAACGCCATGACATAATGCCGCATGCAAATGTCACCCCATGACGGGAACAGCAGACTGCGAAGTGCCAGTTGTTTCGGTGTCCAGTATTCAGTCCCGC
The DNA here is from genome assembly GCA_025353525.1 of Schlesneria sp. Classification (GTDB taxonomy): domain Bacteria; phylum Planctomycetota; class Planctomycetia; order Planctomycetales; family Planctomycetaceae; genus Schlesneria. Next base: position 1,597 of record JANXOO010000268.1, read on the forward strand.
AGTGATTGCATAAGTAATCACCTTTGGCGACAACCTGAAAACAATGGCAGCAAAGGTTCTCTTTCGATTGCGATGCCATCGGGGTCAGCCCGTGCGCACGATAATCATCGAGAGCGGCCTGAAAGAGGGGTGGCATTGATTTGCGGTCGAGCGACGGGAAATTGGTGAATTTCAACGTTTTTTTGTCGGACAATTTCAGTGACAAAACGCCCGTCCAAGTCGACTTGAAATGAGCGATCTCGCTGTAATAGATCATCCAGAACATCTCGGTCGGCTTGCCTCTGCTGTTGGAACGCATCATCAGCAGCCGTGCATTCGTAAAGACGAATACCGTCTGATTCATCATCGCAGCCCATAAGGCACCCATGAAATAGTTTTCTGCCAGAGAGTACTGAACTCCCTTGGCCACATACCAGACTTCCTCGTCCGGAAGCAGCATTTTGGCCAGTACCGGTTCGACAAGGCGAATCAGCTTTCCTCGCCGTTTGACCTCAGCATTCGATCCCCAACCGGTGATTTTCGGAAACACTTTTTCAAGCTGATACGGGATTTCCGGATCGAGCACGATTTTCATTTCCTGAAGGCGCTGCACGACTTTTTCTCGTGGACCAGGCACGGGCGCTTCCGACATTGGTAATACCCTTGAAATATTGGAAATTTTCTTCTTGCGGTCCGGTTTGAAAGTCCATTTCCGTGTTCGATGCGGGTTGACCGTTGGTAACCCGATCTCCAGCAACTGCCAGGATCGTCAATCACCTTAATTCAGACCGCGCGAAGTATCAATCTGCTGCGAAAAAAACAAAGGAGACATTCTACTTTACAATGCAATAACGATTGATTATGCTGCATAGATGTCACGAACATCCCGCGCATCACAGGGCAACGATGTCTATCACGTCCTCAATCGGGGCAACGGTAGAGCGGATGTGTTTCATAAAGCTGACGACTATTTGGCG
>JANXOO010000283.1 GCA_025353525.1 Schlesneria sp.
GTCGAATTCAAACCCGTTCGAATGGTTAATTGAAACCGGAATCGAGCAGAAGTTGCGTGACAAGCAAGCTCGACAAGAAAGTGAAACGCGGGAAGCGGGGTTTCCTCAACAGGAATTTCCTGAGGTTTGTTGAGATTGACGATATTTTGATCAGAACCTATAGACGGTGCGTGAATCCGATGAAGTCGCTCGCATGGGATATTTCCGCACGCAACGATTGTTCAGGATTGAGGGGCAAGTTCAATGTCGACCCTCGGTTGGAAATTCCGGATCTTTCCGATCGCACTCTGGATCGTGCCGCTGGCACTGTGGTGCGGGTATACCAGTTGGTATTTTGGTTACCAGGCGGGTTATGCCGAAGGTCACGTATCCGCCTGGAGCATGTACCGACCCGAGCGTCCATCGCTGGATGACCCCGGATTCCTGGACGACCCGGCGAACTTCAACGACATCGCCAGGCGTGATCTGGTACCTGAACCCGATGATTCCAGAGAACCGCCCGAGTCAGCGATTCGATGATTCACGTTGAAGCAGACCACGGGTAGCCCGAAGCGTCAGCGAGAGGTGATGTCTGTAAACGGAATCAGGTTATCTGACCGAGGAATCAGGGCGTCGCACCGACAACGGTCAGCTTACCTTCAGCATTCCGCTGAAGTATTGACTTTGTATGAGGATCAGCGATCAGGAGTGATCCCTTCAGCCAGGCGAGTCCGACGGGATTCTTCAATGGCTCGCCCGCATAGAATGGCTCCGGCTTTTCGCCTTTTTTGACCTTCCAGATCGTCTTCGCATAACCGTCAGCGACGTAGGCTTCACCCTCTTTTCCAAGCACGATGTGGTGCTGGAACTGAAACGGCCGTCCTTCGACGATCACTTCGCGTTCTTTTCCGTCGGCTGACAACCGAATCACCGCATCATTGCCGTGCGAGACAACCCACAGTCGCCCCTCATCATCGATCGTCAGACCGCGGGGTGCGGTGACTTCAGCAATGATTTCAGCCGGACCACCGGCGGCAGGGATTTTCACGATTCGCTGGATTTCAATGTCTCCGGCGTAGATCGTTCCATCTTTGGCGACTGCTAATGACATCGGGATACCGACACCGCCGTTTGTTAACGGTTGAGGTTGATTGTTATCGTCAAATCGATAGATCTCACGCGTGCTGGAATCTCCCGCCAGCAGTTTTCCCTTGTCATCGATTGCCAGGCAGCGGACTGCATTCAGCGGAGTTCGGAATTTCTTCGATCCCTGAAAGTAAATCGACCATTTCCCGTCTGAAAACTTCCAGACCCCGGGAAGTTCGCGATCCGCGACATAGATCGTGTCATCAGGAGCAACTGTCACTCTGAAACAGATACAGGAACTACCCGTAAATGGCCGTGAATACCTTGACCTTTTACAGCTCGTTCCAGGCGTTGCCATCAAC
>JANXOO010000806.1 GCA_025353525.1 Schlesneria sp.
AAAGCGACCTGCGCCTGAAACGCTCGCCTCTTCGGCCCAGCCAGCTTGCCAGCAGCATCTTTGAGTGTCGAAATGATTGAATCCGCCAATTTCCCGTTCATCGTCTCCTCCTTGAGACTTTCAGGTTCATCCACGACTCAAGAGTCGAAGCTCACCGAAAACGACAAACGAGGGGAGACTATTTTTCCGGGATTGCCTCACACCCACGATGTGCGAACCGTGGCCTTTTCTCCCGACTCTCAGACGCTGGCGAGTGCCGGTCGAGACAAATTGATCCGACTGTGGAGTGTCCCCGAAGGAACGACGCTGGGGACTCGCGGAGGGAGCGGAAGTGTGATTCGAGCAATCAAATTTCTTTCCAGTGACCGAATTGTCGAGGGCAATGTCGATGGAGACGTCGTCGTCTGGAGTCCCGACAATTCGTCGGAAAGGGTCCAGTCTTCGACGGACGAAGTTCACTGCCTCGCCGTTTCCCCCGTCGCGATCAAGCGGCCACACGTTGCGTCGAGGACAATTGAGAAACCGGAGGTGACAAACGTCGCCGCGGGCGATGTCCTGGTGTCTGGACGTAAATTTGGATCGATCAAGTTGATGGAACTCTCCACGCGTTCGACCTGGATGGAACCGATTCTCCCCGGCGTCGACATTCGAACCGTTGCGTTTGCACCGGACGGTCGCACGCTGGCCGCTGCGGGGGATGACCGCAAGGTTCACCTCTGGCACGTCGCCACGGGGGAAGAATTGCTCACGTTCTCCGAATTACCAGCGCCAGTGAATCAGATCGCCTTTTCGCCCAAAGGAGACTGTCTCGCGACAGCGCTGCACGACGGGACGATTCCACTGTGGCACGCACCGGTGGCAAAATCACGTTAGAAGTCCCGTTGGACCAGGCAATTGGCGAGAGGCCAAACCGAGGCTCTGCAGGGACGCAATCTGCAGGTGGGCGAAATCCGGACAAACGCCGCGACGCTGTTTCAAGACATCTTGCGTGGGAGTGCTGACGCTGGTCGTCGTTATTCAATGGGATGTTTGAACGCAAGGAATTCGGAAACATACCGATTAATTCCTGCGGAGTACGTCAATCGGGGGGGCGAATGAGTTCTGATGCAAAAAAACAACGCTGCCACAACGCAGGACGCCGCACCTGTTTTTCGCCGGGCACGCCGGAGCAAAAACGGGGCTGGAACCAGGGATTTCTGAAGCCGGCCCCCGTCATTCATCTCGCCAATTTCCCACTGCTGGCTGCCTGATGAAAAAGAGGAGACCGGGACGCGTGCGAGTCAATTCCGGCGGAATTTGCGGGTCGATTTGACGTTGCGGAATCGCGAGACATGTCAATTTGGCAACCGTCAGGAAACGAAATACCGCCAGCTGAAAAAGGGGGACAGGTATCGGGAAGACCCGGAGCCAGTCCCCGTTTTCAACAGACTCAACCTCGCCGGAAATAACGATCGCGAAGATTCTGACGAAGTTTCCTGTTGTAGTGATCGTCATTTGCCGATGAGAGAGGCAAGTATTTGCGCGTATGTCGATGGCCAGGCACGGTTGGATCGCCAGCGCAACGTCACGTCGGATTCACATCGAACCCGACCCCTGCGAATTCAAGGAGGAAAAGCGATGCGACATACGATTCTGGCACTGGTTCTCGTAGCTGCCGCGTTCACGGCAGGCGGACGATCGGCTCAGGCAGCGGGCGAAGGACAGCCTTCAGACTGGGGCCGCTTCAACTACTACCCCTACGTCTATTATCCACATAACTTCGAAAAGCCCAAGCAGTATGACAGCCTGTACCACCGGTATCCTCAGGCACGTCAAATTCCGGTCTACAACAAGAACTGGTACAATTTCTACCCTGAAAAGAAGCCGTTCCACAGCGGCCATCACTTCGTTCTCGACGTGTTTTAATCGGCGAGCCTGGCAGCAAATGCCTTGGCTCCTGCCCTCGGTCAGAACGCCGCTTGAAACGTGTTCCGTCCTGTTAATTTGATCCCGCTGCTTCCAACTCAAGTTTGGGGGCGGCGGGTTTTTTTTTTCGTCCGCATCCGCTGGCACAGGCCCCTTGCCATCATCTTTCGACGATCTGCCGTAGAGAAATACGAAGACTTTTACCGTTTTCGAAACCGGTGAATTCGATTTTAAAGTTCGGAACATCGGAAGACCCGGTCAGCCGTTGACGGCAGACTTAACCGGGTTTTCGAGAATGCCGTCGATTTTCACCGGACTTCTCACTAATCTTTCTTGAGGTTGTTTTAGCGGCGTTGCTGAAACAGCGGACTCAATCAACGCTCGAATCGATGTTCGTTAAAACTATACCTCAAAGTTGGCGATTTGTTTTCTGTTTTTATTCCCGCCAGGATGTTTCGATGCGATTGATCAACAATGTGAACAGGATCGCCTCGTTGCGGCAACGTTTTTTCGTTGGACGCGTGTCGATTGCTAGCGTGCTGTGTGTACGGATTCTGCTGGCTGTCGCCGTGTTTTCGACTTCGCATGCGATCGCTGCCGACGAAAGTATCGAGGGACTCGAAGAGACGGCATTCAAGCAAGCCGCGGCACTCGCAGACCCCTGTGTTGTGCGGATTGAAACGGTTGGCGGGCTGGAGCAAGTCGAGAATGTTCTGCTTGGGAATGGTCCGACCTCGGGTGTCGTCGTTTCGGCAGATGGCTTTATTATTTCAAGTTCCTTCAATTTCATTTCCAAACCCGCTTCGATCCTCGTTTCGTTGCCGGATGGACGCCGTTTCGCTGCGAAACTGGTCGCCAGCGATCGACTTCGATTGCTGACGCTGTTGAAAATCGATGTTGACGGCTTGACGCCTGCCAGGCCATTTCCTCGCGATCAGATCAAGGTGGGACAATGGGCACTGGCGCTGGGGCGGACGCTGGATAATTCGACACCCAGCTTGTCGGTCGGGATTGTCAGTGCGGTCAATCGCGTCTGGGGCAAGGCGATTCAAACCGATGCGAAAACATCCCCCGTGAATTATGGAGGTGCATTGATCGACATCGAAGGACGCGTCCTGGGCGTCATCGCTCCGATGTCGCCGACCGGTGCCGGAGACATGGCGGGCGTCGAATGGTACGACGGAGGAATCGGCTTCGCCATCCCGCTCGACGACGTTTACGACTCGCTCGACCGGCTGAAACAGGGAACCGATCTGCTGCCCGGTCTGATGGGAATTACGTTTGCCGGAGGACAAAGCCTGAACGTCCCCGTCATCGTGGATTACGTCAGGTATAACTCGCCCGCGCACCAGGCAGGCTTGAAGACGAACGACCGTATCGTCTCGGCAGACGGTGAAAAAATCGGCAAGGTCGCGCACCTCAAGCAGGTACTCGGACGAAAATATGCTGGCGATATAGTCAAGCTTGTGGTCACGCGGTCAGAAAGTTCATTGCCGATCAACGTGTCGCTTGTTGGAAAACTGCTTGCCTATGAGATTCCTTATCTGGGTCTGCTGCCAGTACGAAATACTGTGAGCGAGACGGCGGACGTGGCAAAGGCAGACTCCGCGGCGGCCGATGCAATATCACCGACTTCAGGAGCCGCAGGGACTTCAGGGGTTGTCATCCGGCATTTGTTCGCTCAAAGTCCCGCCATGAAATCGGGCCTGCAACGAGGTGACCGGATTACAAAGTTTAACGGTGTCAACGTAAAAGATGTCCCTTCATTAATCGATCTTGTCGGACGAAATCGCGTCGGCGACCAAGGGACCGTGACTTATCTCCGCGATGGGCAAGAATCGTCGGCAGACGTTGTTCTCGGCTCGTTGCCGGAAGAGATTGTCGACGATTTGCCGACCGAACTGGTTGTGCCTGTCACGCCAAAGGAGGGTGCGGAACCGGTAAAAACGGGCCGGTTTACGGCAACACTCGAAGGTCACGATCACGATTATTGGGCGTACGTTCCTGAAACTTATGTCGATTGGCACGCATTCGGACTGATCGTCTGGATTCATCCCGGCGGCGACACGATGGAGGCGTCGGTTTATAAACAATGGAAGACCGTTTGTGATCGCCGCAATCTGATCCTTGTCGCTCCGAAAGCCGACAAACCGGCGGGCTGGCAACCGGGGGAAGCAGAATTCATCAAGCATCTCGTCAGTCATCTACGCGAAAAATACACGATCGATCCCGCACGGATCGTCGTTCATTCGCATGGAACCGGTGCTGGTATGGCTTGCCTGTTCAGTAACAAGAATCGAGACCTGGTCCGGGGGGTCGTCATCAGCGGTGCTCCGTTCAGCGGGCAAGCTGTCGATAACGAACCTGAGCACCGTGTGCAGTTTCTGTTTGTTTGCAATGACAATGATAAAAGCTTGCCGAAGGTCAAGCTGTCGGTTCAGGGCCTGCGAAAGCTGAAATACCCTGTCAGTTTTCGTACACTGAAGGGTGGCGGAGCAAAATATCCGGAAGATTCCGCGATTGAAGAAATTGGACGTTGGGTCGACTCGCTGGATCGGATATGATTTACACCACGCGCGGTCTCGTTTGAGGCCCTTTTAGAGATCCCGCGATACCTGGAAAATGCGCAGTCCGCTTCGAACGCGGAAGCGGACTTACATACAAAGCCTCAATCTGGACCGCGAGCAGTATAAACATGGACATCGATCCCTCCAAACCACAAGAACCGTTGCACCGCGCTGTCAATCGGCGCCAGTTCCTCGGTCGCAGTGCACAGCGCGCGGCGGGGGTGGCTGTCGGTGTCGTTGGCCTGAATGCGGCAGCGGCAGCCTCATCGTCCGGACGATCAGCGAACGACCGGTTGAATGTCGGAGTGATCGGTGTCCGCAACCATGGCAAATTGTTGGCAGGCGAATTGGCCCGATTAAATGATGTCGATGTCAAAACACTGTGCGATATTGATGAGACTCAATTTGCTCCTGCAATTCACGCGGTGACCGACGAGGGTCGACAGGCTCCGGCGACCGAACGGGATTTTCGTCGGTTGCTCGACGATCCCTCGATCGATGCCGTTGTGATCGCAACGCCCGATCACTGGCACGCGGCCATGATGAATCTGGCCTGCCAGGCAGGAAAAGATGTTTATGTCGAAAGTCCGGCAACACACCGTGTTGCCGAAGGCGCAGGGATGATCGAGGCGGCAGACCGTACAAACCGGATTGTTCAGGTCGGTTTGCAGCAACGCAGCGGGACTCACTTCCGTTCTGCCGTTGATTTTATTCAGAGCGGTCGGCTGGGTAACGTCCGGTTGGCGAAGGCATGGATCGTCCATCGCCGCAAATCGATCGGACACAAACCCGATTGCGACGCACCGGTCAATGTCGACTATCAACAATGGCTCGGCTCGGCTCCATCGCGACCATTCAATCCGAACCGGTTCCACTTTAACTGGCGCTGGTATTGGGATTACGGCGGCGGCGAATTGTCTCATTGGGGCGTCCACATGCTGGATGTCGCTCGCTGGGGACTTGCTGTCGATATGCCCACACGCATTTCGGCTGTGGGTGGTAAATATGCCTTCGACGACGACCAGCAGACACCGGATTCGCTGTCCGTTCAGTATTCATTTCAGAACGACCGGGACAAAACGATTCTGTGGGAACACCGGCTGTGGTCGTCGCACGGAGTTGAAGGTCGCAGTTCCGGCGTTGCCTTTCACGGTGAACGCGGAACTCTGGTCGTGGACAGGGGTGGCTGGAAAGTCTACGACCACTCGGAAAATGTCACGGCTGACGCGTCAGATTTGCAGGTGGCTCATCTGCGGAATTTTGTTGATTGTGTCAAGTCAAGGCAGTCGCCTGCGGCAACCTTGCAAATCGGAATTGCCGCCAGCACCCTGTGCCACCTTGGAAACATCGCCTACCGACGCGGACGCGAAATCCGGCTGGACGCGGAACACATCAGCGATATTGGCTTAACTACCATTTGATATTCCAGACCAAGGCTGAGTTTTTTGACAACACGGGATAAGTCCAATATCCCGGGTTTTGCGACTCATCGGTGGTGGGACTCGAAGACTCGGCCCACCCTACAAAACGGCCCACCCTACAAAACGGCCCACCCTGCGACTTGGCCCAAAAGTCTATTCCCATTCGGGTTCATTGTATCCTGCACACGGATTGGCTTTGCCCCAATCCTGTTCGTATTCACCCATTTCGACAAATCGATGAAATGAGGACCATTCCCAATCGCACACGCGAAGGACGAGTCCGTGTTTCACGGGGTTCCAATGAATGTAATCGACGCAACGCTTCAAGTCGTCTTCGTCGACGATCGTGTGCTCCCAGAAACGACGCTGCCAGACGGCTCGTTCTTGTTGCGACTCGCGCGACGGAGACATCGTTCCTTCGGTGCCCCCGGCCGCCAGATAATTGCGGGTGAACGTTTCTTTGATCCGGGTCCATCTCAACGAATACACCTTGTCACCGGGTGGCAGCGACCAGATCGTATGACAGTGATCTGGCAGCAAGACGATGGCGTACAGACCGAAGGGCCGCTTCTGCTGTTCCTTAAGGATCGCCTCGCGCAAGAGTCGTCGAGAAACCGCGTCGGCAAACAATGGTCTCCGCTCATGCGTCACCAATGTAAAGAAGTACATCCCACCGGGAACATAATACCGCCGATAATTCGACACGCGAAGCCTCCATAAGTCGTCCCGCAGGGTGGGCTGTCTTGTAGGGTGGGCCGAGTCTTCGAGTCCCACCACCGCCGGATAGTCTGCCAAAAGGAAGCAAGGCGGGAAAGAATGTGACCCGGAATTTGAGGACCGAGTAATTGCCTTACGGAGCAGATTGAGGCCACGTCCGATTTCGTAGAGTGGAACGAGTCTTCGAGTCCCACTACCAATCCGCGATTTTTCATCGGAACGCGGGGAGGGCATCATTGGACGAGAATCGTGGCGAAACAATTCCGATTCACAATTCTCCTGGGTCAATTTCAACCGTCGATGAATTCCTCGTTCGATTTCGTCCCGACACTGTCGATCCGATTCCTGGACACACTGGTGGTGGGACTCGAAGACTCGGCCCACCCTACGCCTTGCTGATCTCTTTCACGATTTGACTTCGC
>JANXOO010000293.1 GCA_025353525.1 Schlesneria sp.
CATCTTCACTCGAAATCCTTTTGCGAGGAACGGTTCATGGTAAGTACACACTCATGAATTGCCGGAAAACGCAGAAGGGTTTCGGTTTTTTTCGTCTGCAAAACCAAATTCATCAAAAAAGCATGCTTGGTTAAGGTCTAGAGATGGGAATCGTCTCTCTGCGTTTTAGCGATGGGACATCGAATAAAATGAACGAATTTTCTTGAGTTTGTCCGTCGACCGACATTTCCTCTTCGAGAGCGAAAAGAATTGTTGAATCAGGAGAAAAACCGATGGATTGAAGTCGTCCATCGAATTTCCATTCAGCAAGTAGCCGCTTGTCAATGGGCTGATCTAGCTCAGCTGGAACCTCGAATAACTTCAGGCTTTCGTAATTGACAGCGGCAAAATACCTACCGTCAGCGGATTGTGTGAATGCACGATATCGTCCGATACTTGGTTTCGGCGGCTGTCGCGTGAGAAAGTTCCAGCGAAGCAAGATTCCGTCGGGTTCTTCAATCGTGACGAGCACCCGCTTGTGCGGAAATGATTCGGCTCCGCTGTCGCGATCGAGACGCAATCGGCGAGGTGCAGTTTGCACCGCAGCAGCGGGGTCCCAGCTGACAATTTTCCCATCTTCGCCGGCGGAAATCAGTTGGGCTCCATCAACGGACCAGACCAGTGAATGGACGCTTCCGCTGTGCGCCTGCCAAGACTTCGAGTCTTCGGCGATAATTTCACCGGCGGCACTAATACGCCTCAGGCAAATCCTTCCGCTCGCGTCACCCACCGCCAAAAGAGACCCATCGCGATGTAACGCCAAAGAGTTCAGACGATCGGAACTTTTCAAGTTACTGATTTCACGATTCGCACTAACATCGATCGACCGGAGCAGTCCGTACGTATTACCTGCGATCAGGAGGTCTCGATCCTTTGAAAAAGCAATGGTCTCCACTTGTCCCGGTGTTGCGATTAGGTCTTTCCCCGATCCGTCTTGCAAATTCCAGATTCTTATGGTGCCGTCAATACTGGCAGAGACAAGGGTTTTTGCGTCTTCAGAAAGGACCATTGTTTCAACGGTTTTTGAGTGGCCTTCCAATGGGGTGACTTGGTGGCCGGTTTTCGCGTCGAAAACTTGTATTGTCGCCCCGGTGCCGCAGGCAGTGATGTGAGATCCTTCGTGCGTGTATAGGAGTTCGAACGCCTTGCGAAACTGCGTTGTGATTTTGAGTCGCTCACTCCCGGTTTCCAGGTTCCACACTCGGATGGTTCCGTCGTCTCCTGCGGTTGCCAGCTCCCTCCCATCGGGAGAAAACGCCACTCCGTTCACCTGAATCTGCCCGGTCGGGATATCCCTCAGCACTTTCCCCGAATCGGGATCAAATAATCGAGCAATGGCGTCCTTGCCAGCAGCGGCCATCAATTGGCGGTTCGGCGAAAATCGCAGCGAATAAATCGCTGAACCGGTTTCGAGCAGAACCCGGTTTGCCACACGCACCTGTCGATTAAGGTACCACCATTCGAATCCTCGTCGATCGGTTTCCCCCGCTTTGGGAACATGCCGATTCAAGAGTTCGGTCAGATCGCGAGTATCTTCCTGTTTCAATGCGATCGCGGCCCGATTGATGTCGGAAACATACATGGCTTCTTTGGCTGTCTGCTCATTCTCCTCTGCAATGTTCTGCAGCTTCTGAGCCGTCTTGGCGGCAGCACTGAGATCCAAATTGAGTCGGGTCAAATCTTGATTGTATTCGGACAGATGTCGTCGTTGCGATGCGTTAAAAAAGGCAATGAGCGACACGAACGCAATGGCTGCCATTGCCGCGAAGCCGATCAGCCCGGCGGCTGCCGGACGACGTTTGCACCAGCGACCGCATCGGTCGAGAATTCCAATCGGTCGCGAGAGAATCGGCACTCCATGGAGAAACCTCTCCAACTCCTTGGCCAGTTCGTCTGCCGACCCAAATCGACTGGGAGCATGTTTCTCCAGGCACTTCAAGCAGATTACTTCCAGGTCCGTTG
>JANXOO010000301.1 GCA_025353525.1 Schlesneria sp.
TCATTGGGATTCGCTCAGCCAATCGCAATCATTCCTAATGGTATTTCTTTTCCAGAGAAAACGTGCTTGGATCAGCGAAACAACAATATTCGCCGTATGCTTTTTTTATCGCGGATTCACCCAAAAAAAGGGTTAATTGAATTGGTCAGAGCATGGAAAAAGGCGAACCTCGCGGGTGACTGGGAACTCGTGATTGCCGGTCCGAACGAAGGCAATTATCAACAGCAGGTCGAAGCCGAGATCAAAACTTTGGGGCTCAACCGTGAAATAAAAATTATTGGATCGATTGACGATTCCGCCAAGTGGCAAATCTATGCGGACGCAGATCTTTTTGTGCTGCCGTCATTTAGCGAGAACTTTGGTCTCGTCATCGCGGAAGCGTTGGCAGCCGGCCTGCCCGTTATTACAACGACCGGTACTCCCTGGGAAGAACTACCCCGGCGCGGATGCGGGTGGTGGGTAGAACCCACCGTGGATTCACTAGCGGATGCGATTTCAGATGCAGCAAACAGGACAACCGAACAATTGAATGAAATGGGCGCCATTGGGGCTGTTTGGGTTCAATCCACTTTCACCTGGGAATCAGTTGCGAAGAAAATGATCATGTTTTATGCCTGGCTTTTAGAAAACACGGGTCGTCCGGAGTATGTGGACACAGTACTTTAGTGCCATCGCGTGAGCACAAAAAAAATGTTAAACGAATTCTGTAACGATGTGTTAATGGTGCGGGTTCGAGTCTTTGGTCGAGCAATTAATTGAGACGATCAGCGACAGGAGATCGTCATCAGGAGTTTTTGAAATATGCAATCCACCAATACGAGTTGTCAGTCCAACGGCGTAACACGCAGCGAATACAGTTATTCCAATCCCGAAGCGAGTCATACGCAAAAGTATCTTTGGCCGATCGTCGAGAAAGGCCTCTTGGTGCAGTCGCAGACCCTTTCGGATTCACGTCGCATTTTCGATTTGGGCTGCGGTAACGGCGCATTTGTCTCACGTCTTGAAACACTGGGCTTCGAAGCGACAGGAGTTGACCCGTCGGTGTCGGGAATTACACAGGGCAAGAACGCAAGTCCCGCAATGAACATCCATGTCGGATCGGCTTACGATGATTTGGCGGCGACCTATGGTACGTTTCCATTCGTCGTCAGCCTTGAGGTTGTTGAACATGTTTATGCTCCGCGTGATTACGCCAGATCCCTTTTTAACCTGGTCAAGCCTGGGGGAGTGGCTGTGGTTTCAACTCCGTATCATGGGTATCTCAAGAATCTGGCGCTCGCGGTAACTGGAAAACTCGACCGACATTTTACTGCACTGTGGGATCACGGGCACATCAAATTCTGGTCGGTGAAAACTCTGACAGAACTGCTCACAGAAGTCGGCTTCGTCGATATCACGTTTACGTTTGCCGGGCGTTGGCGACCGTTGGCTAAAAGTATGGTCGCGACTGCCACGCGTCCACGTTGATCGAGGAAAAATCGTGTTACTCGAACAAATTACGCCGATGATTCTGACCTTTAATGAAGCACCCAATATTGGGCGTACGCTGGACCGTCTATCCTGGGCTAAAACGATTCTTGTTATCGACAGTTTTAGCACAGACAGGACATTGGAGATCGTTCGTGACTTTTCCAACGCAGTGGTGATACAGCGGGAATTCGACCATTTTTCCGATCAATGCAACTTCGGTCTGCAAAACATCGACACCCTCTGGACTCTTTCGATTGATGCGGACTATATCTGTCCGATGGATTTGCCGAAGGAAGTTTGCAATTTGCGCGACACTGCTGATGGGTACCTGGCCACATTTCGCTATTGCGTGTATTCTCGTCCGCTACGTGCCACACTCTACCCGCCGAGAATCGTGCTTTACAAAACCTCCTCGGCTTCCTACGTACGCGATGGGCACGCGCATCGCGTGAAAGTCAAAGGCAGTATAGAGAAACTTCGTTCTGTGATCGATCATGACGATCACAAATCAATCCAGCGTTGGCTTAAATCCCAGGCAACCTACGCGTCACTTGAGGCGGAGAAACTTCTTGGAACACCGCCGACAGAACTGGGATTCAAAGACAAACTGAGAAAACAGATTTTTATCGCCCCGCCTTTGATCGCGATTTATTGCTTGATGCTCAAGGGGCTCTTGTTCAATGGATGGGCAGGAATCTACTATACACTTCAACGCGTCTATGCTGAGTTATTGTTGTCGATCGAGTTGCTTGATCGCCGCCTGAGGCCGTGACAATTGCACGGGCAATGCAGTCGGAAATCATTCTTGCGACAAGAGTATGTGTTCACATCCGGAAAAGAAGCGGACGGTCAAAACATCTTTGGCCCTCTCACGAATGTGGCACGTTGCGGATTGGGCACTCTCGGGCAGTCGCGAACAACATGAGCCGGTCGCGCGGGAATTAACGTTGACAATAAATCGTATTTGTTCAGATTCGACATGAGTATTACGAAATCGAGAATCGCTTCACGTAATTTGGATAAGTTGAATGAATATAGTTGGCATAAATGCGTTTCATGGGGATGCGTCGGCGGCTCTCGTTGTCGATGGCAAATTGATCGCGGCAATCGAAGAGGAGCGGTTTAATCGTGTGAAACACTGGGCGGGGTTCCCTGCGGCATCAATCCGGTATTGCCTTGAAGCTGGAGGGTTTGAAGCAAATGAAGTCGATCATGTCGCAATTTCCTTTAATCCTAAGTCGAACTTCTTGAGGCGACTTGGATTTGTTGCAACCCATTGGCCTTCGATGTCCGCAATTTTGGACCGACTGAAACGCCAAGGCAAGACATTTGCGATTGAGGATCAATTTGCGCAAGCGGTTGGCGTTGATCGATCGACTATTAAGGCAAAATTCCATCGTATCGAACACCATCAAACGCACGTTGCGGCGGGTTTTTTGATTTCTCCTTACGATGAGGCGGCGGTCCTGTCTGTCGATGGCATGGGCGATTTTACGAGCACGTTAACTGCGCACGCGGCGGGAACGAACTGGCGGGAATTGAATCGAGTGTACTACCCACATTCGATCGGATTTCTTTATACGGCAATTACGATGTACCTGGGGTTTCCTCACTACGGAGACGAGTACAAAGTGATGGGGTTAGCTCCGTATGGGGAACCCGAGTTTGTCGACTCGTTCAGAAAAATGATTTATCCCAAAGGGGATACATTTGAACTGAACCTGGATTACTTCACCCATCACAAGCGGGGAATTCGCATGGCGTGGAATGACGGTGCTCCTACGATCGAACCATTCTACAGTTCGAAACTCGTCCAGGAACTGGGGCCCGTTCGAGATCCAAAAACCCCTATGACCGCGCGCCACGATAACATCGCAAAATCACTGCAGGTCGTCACAGAAGAAATTATACTGCACATGCTCAACCGGTTACAGGAGAAGACGGGCTGTAAGAATCTTTGCATGACTGGAGGTGTCGCCATGAACTCAGTGGCCAACGGAAAAATTACTTCTCAAACCAAATTCGAGAACGTTTATGTCCCCGCCGGTGCGGCGGATAACGGGACATCGTTCGGTGCCGCGTTTTACGTTTGGAATCGCGTTCTCGGCAACCCCAGGACGTTCGTGCAAGATCATGCCTACTGGGGGACAGAAAGCTCTCGAGAAGAATGCCACGCGGCGATCGAAAAACTGGGGTTGCCAGCGGAAGAATTGGATGTGGATCGTCTGGTCGATCGCACGACCGACCTCATCATCGACGGAAAGGTCGTTGGCTGGTTTCAAGGGCGGATGGAATTTGGTGCCCGCGCCCTTGGCAATCGAACACTGCTGGCCGACCCACGTCGAACCGATATGCGCGATATCATCAATTTGCGCATCAAATTCCGTGAGAAATTTCGGCCATTTGCTCCGAGCATTCTTGAAGAGCATGTCAGTGACTGGTTTGAAATCAACGAATCGACTCCCTACATGGAGAAGGTTTTCCCTATCCGTTTGGCACGACGAGCGCAGATTCCTGCGGTGACACACGTCGATGGAAGCGGTCGCTTGCAAACCGTTTCGAAGCGGACGAATCCGCTGTACCATGCCTTGATCACTCGCTTCCACGAAAAGACCGGCATACCAATCGTGTTGAATACGTCATTGAACGAAAACGAGCCCATCGTAAGGACCCCGACCGAGGCCATCAACTGCTTTCTTAGAACCGACATGGATGTGTTGGTACTCGGACCGTTTGTTATTGACCGCCAACAAGCAAATTTCCCCGAACAATTCCGAAAACGCGTTCGGTCGGATGGATAACGATACGCAAAGAAAACCGGCATTTCTCTTCCAACCAGCTTATTGATTCGACGCCAATTAATTGCGTTTGACCGTTAAATCGCCCCATTACTCGCATTTTGCTGCCGTGCAACAACCTTTCGCGGCCAGGCATTTGCTGATTGCCAAAAACATTCGAG
>JANXOO010000807.1 GCA_025353525.1 Schlesneria sp.
AAAGCGACCTGCGCCTGAAACGCTCGCCTCTTCGGCCCAGCCAGCTTGCCAGCAGCATCTTTGAGTGTCGAAATGATTGAATCCGCCAATTTCCCGTTCATCGTCTCCTCCTTGAGACTTTCAGGTTCATCCACGACTCAACAGTCGAAGCTAACCCAAAACGACAAACGAGGGGAGACTATTTTTCCGGGATTGCCTAATGTGAGCAAGAAGGCTCCCACGCGGGGCATACGGTGAGACACCCCAGAGACGGCCACAATGGTCGCCGCCGCGATAGCCGTTTTAGCGATGGTCCATAACACTGCACAATTCCTCTTTTCATCGACATTCGACCGAGACAATTGCATGATTTTTTTTGTGAGTCAACGCGACTCGGTAATTCGTCTCAACAGTACTTGACATTCAATGCTCCGATGCGGGTGGCAGCATCGAACTATCGCTGGTGACCGTGGAGGCAGCTGGTGTCAGAGGTAGTGTCGTATTCGCGGCCTGGGTCTTATCCATCGAGGTAGAGTTTGATGCATCCGGCAAGACAGACGCGATTTCAACACGTACCGCAGTGCCCGTCGGAGAGTTTTTGTAGACCATGCGACCAAACTTGAAGAATAGCGCGGGCGTCACGACTTGGTCGAGGAGCGTTGACGTTAACATACCACCGAACACAACAAGGGCCAGTGGGTAGAGAATTTCTTTGCCGGTTTGCCCTGCTCCAAATAGTAAGGGCAGTAGGCCAATGAAGCTCGTCATCGCGGTCATCATCACGGGCGCGAGGCGTTCCAAACTGCCGCGGACAATCATCTGTTCGGAGAACTCTTCGCCTTCGTGCTGCATCAAATGAATGTAGTGCGAAATCATCATGATGCCGTTTCGGCTGACGACTCCGATGAGTGTGATGAAGCCGACCCAGTGAGCGACGGAAAGACTCGTTGCGCTGACCCACACTCGCGGCCAATCCCACCACGGCGCGGCCTGTAGTGCGGCCCACTCAGGCCGGTTGACGACCAGCAGCGTGAGCACAGAGCCGAAGGCCGCGAGCGGTATGTTGACCAGAACCTGTAATGCGGCACGCCACGAATCGAGCGCTTTGCACAGCAAGAGGAATACTCCGAGAATACTGAGCGTGCCGAGAATGGCCAGACGGCGATTGGCTTGTTGCTGAGCTTCGAACTGGCCGCTGTATTCCAGGTAGTAACTGCCGGAGAGTTTTCGCAAATTCTCCTCAACCGGAGCGAGGGCGGTCTTGATGTCGGTTACGACGCTGGCCAAGTCGCGACCTTGCGTGTTGCAGAAGACAACTATGCGTCGCTGAACATGCTCGCGATTGAGAGTGTTCGGGCCGGTTGTGTCGAGTACCTCGGCGACTTGTCCCAGCGCAACGCGTCGGCCCGAGGGTGTTTCGAGGATTGTTTCATTGATGACTTCGGGATCGCTGCGCGACGCTTCGTCGTACCAGACCACGAGCCCGAAATAGCGGTCTTCGTCTAGAACCTGTGACACGACTTGGCCTTTATAGGCCGTCTCCAATAGATCGGCAACATCTCCAGGAGCGAGCCCGTAGCGAGCGGCTTCGTCTCGTTTCACCCGCAGACGGATCTGCGAAATCTCGATCTGCGGTTCGATTTGCAAATCGACGACACCCGGAATCGACTGCATCCGGCTCTGCATGTCGTATGCGGCGGTGCGCAGTTCGCGTAAGTCCTGGCCGAAGACCTTGACCGCGATCTGAGCCCGGATGCCCGACATCATGTGATCCAGACGATGCGAGATCGGTTGGCCGATGTTAATGGCAGCTCCTGGAATCTGCGTGATGCGGTCGCGAACATCGGCAATAACAAGCTCACGGGGACGTCCGACTTTTTCAAAAGCCCACAAGTGTGCGATCGGCACCAGTCGCAATGCTCCCCAACCCCACCCCGGCTTCGCAACGTCGTGCTGGGCCAATTGTACGTCAATCTCGGATGAGTTGACTCCTTCGGCGTGCTCATCGAGTTCCGCCCGACCCGTCCGCCGCGACACCGACAAGACTTCGGGCACGTCGAGAATCAGCCGATCAACCCGCTCAGCAATGCGCTGGCTCTCGTCAAGGCTTGTCCCCGGTTCCATGCGTACGCTTATTGTCAGTGTTCCTTCGTTGAATGGCGGCAGGAACTCGCCGCCCATCCAGAAGATGCTGGTGCATGAAAGTGTAACCAGGACTGCGACCAAGCTTAGAATCAACGTCGCGTGTCGTAGCGTGAACCATAGCACGGAAGCATCGACCCGTTTCAGCGCACGCAGCAAAAGTGGCTCATTTTCCTTGTCCAGAAGCTTTGCCTGCGGCAACAGAAACGATCCGAGCACAGGCGTGAACGTGAGCGACACCACCAGCGAGCAGAGCAACGCGACGATGTATGCCAAACCAAGCGGTGCAAACATCCGGCCTTCCAACCCAGCCATTGAGAATAGGGGAAACATTACTAGAATCACGATCAGCGTCGCGTAGACAATCGAGTTCCGCACCTCGCACGACGCATCGTAGATCACGACTAGCGCCGCGCGCTGCTGGCCAATCGGCAGGTGTCGGTTCTCCTTCAAGCGGCGGTAGATGTTTTCAATGTCCACTATTGAGTCGTCCACCAAATCACCAATTGCCACTGCGATGCCTCCTAGCGTCATGGTATTGATGGTGATACCGAATCTGTGAAACACGAGAATTGTGAGCAGAATCGACAAGGGCATCGACGTGAGCGAACTGATGCTCGTGCGGAAGTTGCCCATTAAAAGGAACAATACGACGGTGACCCACAACGCGCCGTCACGCACGGCTTCGGTGACGTTTTCGACTGCGGCTTTGATGAAATCGGCTTGCTTGAAGATGCGGCGTTCGATGATGACATCCGGCGGCAACTCTGTTTGGAGTGAGTCGAGCACTTCGTCGATCTTGCGGTCGAGTACCAGCGTGTCGGCGTTGG
>JANXOO010000317.1 GCA_025353525.1 Schlesneria sp.
AATTGATCGTCGGGGTCCTGAAACAGGTATCCAATCTGTCGGCGGACCTCTCGCAACCGTTGTTTTGTGACGGCCACCCCACGAACGAAGACCTGTGCGTCCCCATCGTTCACGATTGGCTGATTTGGCAAAAGTCCGTTCAGGTGCATCAGCAGTGTCGACTTCCCGGCCCCGCTGGGTCCGACAACGGCCACTCGTTCTCCCGCATGAATCGAACACGTCAAGTCGTCGAGCGCCGGTTGACCGCCTGGATATCGAAACGACAAATGACGCAATTCGATCGCTATCGGCGCGGAATCTTCAGACATCGTTTCGTTCCCCGTCGTCGGCGAGGAATCTCGGGGAGCCATCCCATCCCCTGGCCAGCATCGCATGATGCGTTCGTTCGGCGCGTTCCATCGCCCTCAGCAACAGCAGCCCAATCAATTGCGCATTCGTCGTCCAGCGTATCAGCAGAGTGCTGCGTCCAAAATCCCGCGCATCGCGAGCATGTCTCAACCGGGCCAGTTCTTCCCACAGGATAAAAATGTAGCGGTACATGAAAGCCAGCATCGCCACCAGCAACCTGGGACAGCGCCAGCGGATCAGTGTCGACAACAATTCTGCAAACGGCAAAACGTGAACCAGCCAAAGCCCCGCCAGAAATGAAACTGTACAACGCATCCACAGCGCGATCGTCCATGCCCAGGCGGCGCTGCGATCGACCTGATTCATCGGTACGGTCAGCCCGAAGACCAGTAGCATCGGCAGAAAGAGTGCCAGTCGGCGTGCCAGATAGGTCAACGTCACACCCGCAAGACTCAATCCTGCGAACGTCAATGCCAGCAGAACTCCATGCGCTGGCCAATGCTCAAGCGGAATGAGGCTCGACGCAACGATGACTGAAAGTGTCAGTCCCAGTTTCCAATTCGGTGGAATCGCCCGGCAAGGTCCAGGCCCCGTACCCACGCTAGCCCGCATGTCCACCATCCACCGCCAGAGTCGGCAACTTCCAGCGAGCGGCCCTGCCCAGCGAGACGGCCATAGCAAAGACAATTCCCGTACCCAGCAATCCCGCTAATGATGTTGCAGCGGTCGACCACCAGAATCCGGAAGGAACGGGAACTTCGTAACCGCTCAGAATCAGTCCGTCACGTTCGATACTCAGCGTATTGATCTCCGTTTCCTGGGCCACTTTGTCGAGACCGTCGGGAAAGTCTGATTTGAGTGGCGCAAGGATTGCGGCAACCGCAAACGCCACAACAAGCCCTGCCGTGACGAAACGTCCAGTGCCATTCACAACGCCCGTCGAGGCGGGCGTCGGGATCAAATCGGGTCTTCTCGCCAGCACAAAGCCCAGTATGCTGCCTGTAATCAACGCTTCGCCGATCCCGATCAGGGCGTGATACAAAACCATCAGCGTAAAAATTCCGCGCAGACTGAATTCCCTCGAGCCTGTGGAAAGGCCGAATTCGACGCAAAACAGGGCAGCAGCAGCCAGCACTGAAAGCCACGCGGCAATGACAGCGGCCGGGATTGCGGAAAGTGGACCGTTGCCACACCACTTTCGGACCAGGCTATAAACCGAATAACCGCCCCACGCCCCGACGACGCCCATGTTCAGGATGTTCGCACCGAGAGAAAGGAGGCCCCCGTCATTAAACAATACCGCTTGCACGACGAGGACGAGTGTGATTGCCAGACATCCCGCCCACGGCCCCAACATCGCCGCAGCCAGAACGCCTCCCAGCAAGTGCCCGGACACGGGAAGCCCAATCAGCGGAAAATTGACCATTTGACCGGCAAAGATCACGGCAGCCAGCATACCTGTTAACGGCACGGCACGATCTTCGAGATCGACGCGAAGTTTCCGCAAACTGAACCCGATTGCAGCGAGACTGATCAATCCGGTAGCAACGCAAATTTCCGGACTGAGTATCCCGTCACGAATGTGCATTTCGGTTCCGTGTCTTCAGACAATTTCTCTATGATGTTCCGCGCAGGTGGCAATGATCGGACAGACATTACTCAAAAACCCGATTTCGGAATTGGTCATTCAAATTCCGAATTCATTGTCGGCTGCAGTATAAACCTGCGCAGAAGGTCGATGCAAACCACGAAACCGGTGCAGAGCAGCCGGTATCACTCACGACATCAGGGACGCGACAAGAATCAAAGATCGGGTGAGCCCACGATCAACGACCGATTACCGATCTTCGACGACCATCGGAAGGGACGATGTAGTGCATGTAGATTCCGCCATTTTCCCGATGGATTTTTGATTTTTCCGTTCGCACATCGTCGTCAGTCGATTCGGGTTCCGGCATGGGTCTGAGCGGCGTTCGTGGCAAAAACGTTGGCCTCTTGTCGGGCAATTGGCCAGGTTCAACGCCGGTCAACTCTCTGCTGTCCGCCTGACGGATCAGCGGTTGTTCAGCCTCCAGTTTGGCGATCCGCTTTTCCAGTGCTTCGATCCTCTCGATCAGTTCGAACTGACCGGAATTGCCAGCTTTTCCGCTTGTTGGATTCCGGTTTTCCTCGTCATTCGCCTGAGTCGAATTGAATGCCATGGCCGCCAAAACGGCAAGAACCAGGGTTGCCAGTATAGAATGAATCGGCTTCATCGGTCGTCTCCTTGATTATCTGTCACGCACAAAAACGTTGTTGAGCCGATTCAGACGTGTGCGTCTCATGACGAGCACGTTCTTTCAGCCATTCGATGACGCATTCCATTCTGGTTGCTCGCGAACCTTTCACCAGCAGCAGATCGTGCGGTTCTAGCCAACAGTCCAGAATCGCCAGCAGTGTCCGGGAATCGTTCGTCGTGGCGATCTGGTGCGGCTTCATTCCGGACTGCAATGCACCCGATGCAACCGCATCGGAATAGTCGCCGCAAACAAGCAGCCGATCGATCCGGAGCGATGCGGCCAGGCGACCAATGTTTTCGTGTTCGGGGATCGCAATCGAACCCAGTTCACGCATGTCACCAAGAACCAGAATACGATGTCCCACACCTGCTACCACGACCAGTTCGCTCAGTGTATGACAGGCCGCAGCAACTGAGAGCGGGCTGGCGTTGTAAGTGTCGTCGATGACCGTCCAGGGTCCGATCCGAATCAGATTGCCGCGTCCGGAAACCGGGGAAAAGCGAGTCAATCCTGCGGCGATCAGATGCGGAGCGATCCCGACTTCCAGTCCGATCGCGATCGCGCACAGCGCATTCGTCAGCAAATGTCGTCCGTTGCCCGGGATGTCGAAGTCGTCTCCTTCGCAGCGAAATCGCAGACTTCCTGCCCGAGACTCGATCCGAGTTGCCCGAATCTGATTGTCGTCACCCTGTCCGACGAAAATCACGGGGCAGGGGGCTCTGTCTGCCATTTGTCGCAGCACTTCGTCATCACCGGGCAAAACAGCGAAACCCGATGTCGGAAGCTGTTCAAGCAACTCACCTTTGGCCTGTACGATTGCTGCCAATGAACCAAACGACTGAAGGTGTGCCGGGCCAATGGCTGTGATGACACCAATTTCAGGTCGGGCGAGTTCACACAGGTCCCGGATATCGCCTTCTTTTGACGCCCCCATTTCAAAAACCGCGAATTCATGGATCGGTTCGAGGTCAAACAGACTCAGCGGCAGTCCGATCAGGTTGTTGAAGTTCTTACGGCTTTGAATTCCATTGAACCGGGCACCAAGTGCCGCAAAAATCAGTTCGCGAGTTGTCGTTTTTCCCACACTGCCGGTGACGCCGATAACGAGTGAATCGAATTGATTTCGGTACCAGCTTGCGAATCGCCCCAAGGCCGAAAGAGTATCATCGACAACAAGGACCGGCCCCGAAATATCATTCGCCCGAGCCTCGGAAACGACACACAGACGCGCCCGGCTTTCAAATGCATGGGCAGTAAAGTCGTGCCCGTCGTGATTTTCGCCCCGAATCGACCAGAACACATCGCCTGGCCGCACATCTCGCGAATCGATCGTGACACGGTCGAATTGTGCGTCGGCAGACTGGACACTCTGCAGCCGCCCTTCCGTCGCCTGCATCAGTTCTCGAAGACTCATCCGTTCCATATCATGCGCTCGCTCTGGCTTGAGACTGCGCCAACGGTTGCCAGCGTTCACGCAAGAAACTCCGGGCGACCTGACGGTCGTCGAACGGGAACCGGTTAGAGCCGATAATTTGCTCGTTCTCATGCCCTTTGCCGGCGATCAGCACGCAATCTCCCGGCCGAGCGGTTTCGAGTGCAGAGTGGATTGCCCGCTGCCGATCAGGCTCGACAATCACCGGTATCGCAGCGGATTTCATTCCCGCAAGGATTTCATCGATGATCGCGTTCGGATTTTCGCTTCGAGGATTATCACTGGTCACGATGCTCAGGTCGGCGAGTGTTGCGGCAGCCCCCAGCTTTGGACGCTTGGTCCGGTCCCTGTCGCCACCCGCTCCGAAAACGCAAATCACTCGCCCTGATGCAAGGCTTTTCAAGCCCGCCAGGCATCGGCGTAGCGCGTCGTCGGTATGCGCGTAGTCGACAAAAACATCAAACGGCTGACCGCATTCAATCTGTTCCAGTCGGCCCGGGACGCAGCGAAAGGCTTCGATCCCCTTGGCAATTTCGTCTGGTGACAATCCCAGATGTGATGTCACCGCCGCAGCGGCAAGAATGTTCGAGATATTGTGTCGACCGATCAACCGCGTCGCACACTCGACCGTCTGCCCGTGGATGTTCAGCCGAAAGCGTGTTCCGGAAAGGGACTCGTCCCGAATCTGCGCTGCGACATCCGAGTCTGCATTCAAGCCGAAAACAACAACCGCAGCCGATTCACCGACGCGATCCCGAAGTGACCGGGACATCGCATCATCACCATTTAACGCGACAATTCCTCCCGGTCGAACCAGTTCGACAATCCGCGATTTTGCCGC
>JANXOO010000808.1 GCA_025353525.1 Schlesneria sp.
GGTGTCCACGTATGTGCCGTCAGTGCGGCAAGTCGATCCTTGTCCGATGGGGACTCGGTTGTCATGTTGAAAACTCCGTTCACAGTGAGGATAGCGGATTCGTTTTGTTGAATCGACTTGTTTGACTGCCAACTTCCCGGCTTCAGTCGGTGAGCCGTTTCAATCCTGGCAAACTGCGGGGGCGGACGAACCGGCACAGTTTTCCAATACGGAAACTCTTTGCTACATGGCTTTGGCGGATCTGTTTCGGCACTTTCTACCGATTCGAATCGAAAGAATTGCGTGACTTCGGCGAAAAACGCCGATTCTAACATTACTCAAATCGAACTCATAAAGCAGACAGCCGGTCACGGATGGCCAATCAAAAAAAACTGTTTCCATCCGAAAGCCACCGCCATGGTTATTTCACTTTTGTCACAACGCGTCGGAACGACGGCAGTCCTGACGGGCCTGTTGCTCTCTTCCGGTTGTCGCAGCGCTTCCGTCAATTCAAACTCGGGTTCGAGTGGTCTGTCAAGCCCCATCAGTGCTCCGCCATTCTACCGTTCATTCCAGCAAACGTATCCGTCGTACGACGGAAATAACGGCAATCATCAAACCCCGCTTCCACAGCCTGAACCACCTTCAGTCCTTCCGGTACCAGGATATTCGGAACCGGAACTCCCACCTTCCCCTTCGGCAAAGAAGTCGCGATGGAATCTTGTCCCGTCGGGCTTCAAATTTCCGTCGAGTGCTCGCCAGAACTCTGACGTTCGGCAATCGGGGACCCAATCAAAGCGAGAATATCCGACAAAACTGAGTACGATCAAATCGCGTCCGGACGAGGCGAACGACTCGCGGGATGATGTGGTTGAAGAGACTGTTTCGTCCAGGTTCGACACAAAACCCGATGTCATTTTGCATTCGTCGTTACAACCGATCAAGTCAGTTGCCATCCGCCCATCGAATCGGATGCCAACACGGGAAATCGCTGTCCCAGTCAACGAGACCCCTTTCGATGTCTCAACCGAAGGGTCGATCAAAACACGCTATGGCGAAATCAGTCGTCGACCGGGATTGAATGCCGGACTGCGACCTCGGTTAACGCCGCTTTCGATCAATGCCCCGAATGAATCGAACGAACCGAAACCGATCACCATTCCGAGTTCGGAACCGGGTGGCGAGATGCCACTGCTGTTACCACCTGGGTACTGAGAAGACAACGTCACGACTGCGGTGCCGGACGAATCTGGCGGGAGGAGTTTGGCGTCAAACCGCAGTCGCCCTGAACCGCAGCCTCAGAATTGAGGCTGCGGTTTTTTCATTTCCACACGTTGAATCGGTTGCACGTCAGGAACTGCACGTCGTATCGTAAAGATCCTGATTTGCCTGAAACGATTGCGGAGGTTGCTGACGATGTTTTCGATGAAACGTGATCTGCTGTTCCTTCTTTGCGTGACCACACTGGT
>JANXOO010000339.1 GCA_025353525.1 Schlesneria sp.
CCCTGTACTTTGTATCCGCCACAGCGTCCCTATGTTCGAGACAGGCTGTTACAAAATATGGCAATAGAGTAATGGCGATACAAGTAACAATGAAACCTGCGACAAGTTTTGCTTGCCACGAGCGTTTTTTGGTTTTTGAACCAATTGCCGCCCGCGCAGCGACGGGTTGGTTCTGAATCGACTCGACGTCGCATTTGACTTCGCTTGCTTGTTGATAGCGGCGGTTCGGCTCCTTTTCGAGTGTTCGCAGTACGACCTCATCCAGTCGGGCATCCAGTCCGTGCTTCTGCGAGGGAGGATCGAAACGGCCGAGTGGCAGTTCGCCCGTCAGCAATTCATAAAACACCACACCCAGCGAGAAAATGTCAGCGCGATGATCGACGCCGCGTGTTCCCTCCATCTGCTCGGGTGCCATATAAACCGGAGTCCCCATCACCTGATGAGTTCCCGTCAACGACACGTCGTCGGAAGATCGCCCGAGTAATTTCGCCAGGCCGAAATCAGCGATTTTCACTCGCCCCCGCTTGTCGAGCAGTATATTTTCGGGCTTGATGTCGCGATGGATCACATTTTCCTCGTGCGCGAACTGCAATGCATCGCAGATCTGGGTGACGATTCCGAGTGCATCGCCAGACGATATCCGGCCCGCTCGAATCGCCTGCCGCAACGTCACTCCGTCGACAAATTCCATCAGCAGAAAATAGACACCGTCGCGTTGACCGAATTCGTATACGATCACGATATGCTGGTGGCCGAGCAGGGCCAGTG
Source organism: Schlesneria sp. (assembly GCA_025353525.1). Lineage (GTDB taxonomy): Bacteria > Planctomycetota > Planctomycetia > Planctomycetales > Planctomycetaceae > Schlesneria. Next base: position 769 of record JANXOO010000339.1, read on the forward strand.
CCCTCGCTTCGCGCTGAAAACGCTCGGCAAAGGTAGGGTCGTGCGCGACGTCGTCCGGCAAAACCTTGAGTGCCGCCCAGCGATCAAGTTCCTTCTGCCGTACCTTGTAGACGGCTCCCATTCCACCTTGACCGAGCAGTTCGACAATCTCAAGTTGCGGAAATCGAGGTGACAATTCGGCAGGGGTTGGAGGAGTCCAACTGCGGCGTCGGCTTGAACTGCGGCCGTCTTCATTTGACCCGGCGCCACTCATCAACGTACTGGGGGATAACCCCTGTTGCAGCAGACAGGCGGGACAAACACCCGGCGGAAAATCGGCGGGCAGTCCGCTGCCGCAACGAGGACATTGAAGTGGGTCGCTCATGGTGAAACCTGTTTGTGAATACACAGCCGGAAAGGATATCTGTATTCAGGAGAAGAATCTTTCGGGAAACGTTACACGAATTCCAGAGAAATGTGCAGGATTGGGCAGGATTCGCAATGGTGAAGCAACTTTGGGAGCGTCGAGGAATCCAACGGGAGGGCGAGGCATACAACGGGAGGGCGAAGCCAGGGTGATGAAAACCAGGGGTTGACATGAAAAAGTGATCGGGCGAGATTTGTTACGGAGACTCACTGTTAAAGGCCAGTCGTTGCAAGGATTGGATACTCGGCGAAACACAGCAA
>JANXOO010000351.1 GCA_025353525.1 Schlesneria sp.
CGCCCTGGGGGTACGTCACCTACGTGATCCTACCCCGTTCGCCGGTGTCCCCCTTGCGGGTTCTCCCTCGACTTGCATGCCTAATCCACGCCGCCAACGTTCATTCTGAGCCAGGATCAAACCCTTTGAGTATTGTTTTCAAAACAGACCACTTCTCAGCCAATGCCTCTTGCGAAGCCTCAACCAAAAAGAAAGTCCGATAGTGTTAACGTGGGTTTGTCCGCTAGCCATACGCTGACTGACCATATCGCTTTTCAAATCATGTGCCAGACATTGCTGCCTGTCACCTTCATCGCGAAACGTCGGGCCGTACAACCCGGATGGTCATTTTGTCTAAAACATTCAATTCCCTGTAATCTGAAGACCCAAAGACCCGAAGATCCTGAGGCCCGAAGATTGCAATTCCTTAAATGCTTTGGTGACAAGGTCTTTGCACGGCCAGCAACCGCATCAATACGAACAAAACTGTTTCTCAAAACTCTCCAACCATGTTTTCAAAGATCAATTCCCCGACACGTTCGTTTGCGAAAACGTCGGTGAGGTGCGGCATATTACCGGAGACAAAATGTTTGTCAATCGATACGACAAAGTTTTGTTAGAAGTTCAATTCAGGAGCGGGCCGCTTGCTGTCACGACAGCGAATGTTTATCCTGTTGCCATGGGCGAATGTCGTCAGAAGAGCGAGAAATCGGACTTGATCTCGATTTCTGACGGGACGCTTCCTGCCCCGGATGTTTCATTTTACCAACTTGAAGGACTACGCAGATGAAGAAGACCTCGATTGCACTGATGATCGGATTGTTCGCGATCGGATGTGAGCCCGCCGCTCCCCCCAAGTCGACTGCTCCGCCAGCGACCCAACATAACCCTGAAATGATGAAAAAAATGATGCAGCACAATGCTCCGCCAGGTGCTGGAGAAAAGAAAGACGAAGAGAAAAAGGTCGACGGCGAAGCTGCGCCTGCCGCCCCCGCTACGGACGCTCCTGCTGGCGAAGCACCCAAGTAATTTGTGAATCACGTCCTTCGCGAGGTTTACGAGCGAAAAACGTGCTTGAAGTATGGGGGGGTGGAGCGAGGCTCCATCCCCTTTTTCTTTTAATTCGGCAGATGCCGACCTGTTCCACTTCGTTCCTGGGGCTGAGTGTTCAAGTGGTCATGCCAGGCCAGCAGAAGGCTGATACCGAAACGCCGTCACTTTGCCTTGACCTTTCCCGATTCGATTCGAACCTGTCGAACGTATCACGTATCGTTCGTTCATCCGGAAAGAACTGGCGTCCGCATGCCGCATGCCACAAGTCCCCTGAAATCGC
>JANXOO010000364.1 GCA_025353525.1 Schlesneria sp.
CCGAGCGCCCAATAGTCGTAACCCCTGCCCGTCAGATCTCCAGGAGTACACGGAGCGTACGTATCATGAACGTCAGATCCGTTCAAGCTCGTGTGCAACAGGCCGACGTTGAATGCCCCCGGAACCGGTGCCGGGTAATCAGGGACCATGTTTGCAGTTTCGGATTGATGGGCAAAACTGCGTCCGTGAATCGCCACACCAAAGTAATCGAGTCGCCGGGTCTCTGGCTGTTCGTGCGACAACATCATGCCATCCCCTTCGGGGTTGCACGGAAGCCGCAATTTTCGGGTCATCGTGCTGGCCGCGTCATGATTACCGGCAATCAGATAGACGCGAATTCCGGCGTCTTGAAGTCTGGACATTTGGCGGATAAAGAACATGCCGGTATTAAAGTCACGCCAATCACCGTCATAGAGGTCTCCGGCAATCAAAACAAAGTCAACTCGCTCGCGAATCGCCAGTACGACGAGGTTTTCCAGAGCCCGCCGCGTCGCTCCGCGAATCAGTTCGACCGGCGCACCGTCGTATCGCTCCAACCCCTCCAGAGGGCTGTCGAGATGGATGTCTGCGGCGTGGATGAACTTCATAGAAAGTCGATTCATCAAAGGCTGGCAAAAACTGTGCTTGTCCCGATTCGTCTGGCCGTAAACGTACGCCGTTAACAGGCATGTTATCACTTACCCGCCCGAGCGTCATTCCTTACACAGCTACGGCGTCATGGACAGTGGTGAACCCCGTTTACCGGTCATCGTACCGAAGACCTTGTTGAGTGGCCCAAAGAGTGTTTTTTCAATGTCGGGTGATGACGGATCTGCGAGCCGGATCAGAGTCAGGTTGCAATTGTCGGTTTCAGTAATTCCCAATGCGATGCGACCGCATCCTGATCCCACGTGCAACAGCTCCAGGTGTGATATTTCCGGATGCCGGGAGGCAAGGAACTGCAGTTCGGCAAAAACACTCAGATCAGGGTTCGATGCCCGGCTGTCGGTCCCGATCGCGACGCAGCCACCCATATCCATAAGTCGCCGCCACGGATGCGGTGCGTGCCCGAACGCCGCATGCGTTCTCGGGCAATACACCAGAGTCATATGAGGCCGTTCGGCGATGAACCGAAGCTCGTCCTCTTCGAGATAGTTGCCATGCACGATCGAAACGCAGGGGGCTTCGGCCAGTACCTTCAGGAAATCCATCGGACGACGAGGAACCCGAAACAGCTCGTCGTTCCAGAGCCCGAATTCTGTCAAAAGCTCGCGAAACTCGCCGGTTCCCTGTGCCAGCAATTCCAGTTCTGACCGGGTTTCAGCGATGTGCATCGCGATCGGGCGACCGAAGCGTCGCGCCGCGTCGACCGCCGCCTGCACCAGTTCCGGATGAGTGCTATAAGGGGCGTGCGGGGCAAGACCCCGATTGGGCGCGGTGTCGATTCCTGCCAAATGGGATCGAGCGAGTTCTGCCTGTTGAATCAACCGTTCGGGCGTCAAGCCGAGAAGCTCCTGATAAATGACCCCGCCAAAACCCGATTCAGAATAGTCCTCGGGTGACCAGCCAATGGTCGCGATCTCGCCGAGCAACGTCGTTCCTGACTTCATACTTTCTGCAATCCCGGCTCGAATTGCATCTCCCGTAGGGCCTGGATTCTCCCTGCGGTACTGGACGACTCTGCGAATCCAGTCGGTAAAACGACCAGTCGCGGGAAACGGTTCTGTCAGTCGACTGAATTCCAGATGCGTATGCGCGTTGACCAGTCCCTCGACCAGCGCAACAGAACCGAGTTCAACTGCGTCGCGAGTCCGGCCCGGGACAATGTCGGGCGTTCGTCCTTCGCCAAGTGTGACCGTCACGTCGCGTCGTACTTCGTCCGTGATGAACCATGCAACATGGTACGACCGAACCGATCCCGACGATTCGTCACCATCGCCCGTCATTATTCGCCACGCAATCGCTTGCCAAGGCTGTTGATGATGTCACCGCACTCTTTTCTGGCCGCGTTATAGCCCGCCACGGTGACTTTGGCCGTCTTGAGATAATCGAGCACAATGGCTTCGGCACGAGCGATTTCGAGGCACACATCGGGAACTTCGGTGGCGATCGCGGTCGGAATCGTGGTCACGCCGTTAAGGTCGCCGTGCAACAGATCACCCGGATAAATCGCCATTCCTCCGACGGTGACGGGGCTGTTGATATTCAGAATATGGCAATATCCGTGGGCCGCACAGGCTCCGTTGGTAAATGCAGGAAACCCCAGGGCTTCCACCTGAGCCAGATCGCGTCCGGTCCCCGACGTAATCAATCCCTGTGCACCGAATCGCTTGTATGATGAACACATGACTTCGCCGAATGTCGCCGAAGCACTCGGTTCATCAAGATCCTGAAACACGATGACAGGCGGACCTGGAATATCAGCGAATGCATCGAGTTGAGCGCCGATGCTCGCATAGACATCTCCACCGCGCGGTGGAGCCATGCTGCGAAACGTCGACGTGA
>JANXOO010000365.1 GCA_025353525.1 Schlesneria sp.
CATTGATCGACAGCGTGTCGACCGCACTGAATGGGGCCGCCACGATGACTTGGAAAGGGGCCGAACCCGTGATCCAACTCCTGGAAACGAATGATCAAAAGGGGGTTCGTGTCGCAAAAAAAGCATTTCAAGCGATCGCAAGCCGCCTGCAACGCGATCAAACTCTTCCAAAGTACTTCGTCTCAATTACTCCGGAATCTGCAACTCGGTAAACTATTGACGCGGAGTTGCCCAAAACCGGAAATTCGTCCATCGACACTCCTGTCGTTTAACGAACTGTCCCCAGCATACCGCTGGCGCCGCTCTATTTCGATTTCAATCTCAGAACTTCGCCACATCTCAACATCGCAACTGGCAAGATGCGGTAGCTCCTCAGCGCGGGTCAATTTGATGGCGTAGTCAATTCTGTAGCCCGTTTTGCTGCAGTTTGCGTGGCAGAAGGTACGCCGTGAGGAATGCAGAAATTGTTAACATCGACCAGGAAATTGTCCATACGGAAGATTTCGCACGGCCGGATCCTGGTGACACGCCAAGCCGGATTGGGTATTCTCATCGGAGCTCCGCTCACCGGTTTTCACTCAGTCCGGATACTGACCAGTAACGCGCGAGGCGGCAAAGCGCAGCGCGAGAACTGACCGGATTCTCGGAAGAAACCGGTCAGTTCTCAATTCGGTAGAATCGTGGTCGCGTTGACGGATGGAAATGACGCGGTGGCACTTGATCCCAGTGCCGAAATTTAATCGATTTGCAAGATGCCACCAAACTGTGGCGCGACACTGAAAGGAAAACCATGTTGGGCAAGCTGGTACCGTGTGGTGGAGGTGCCCCGCTGCCGTTGCTCAAACCGAGACTTTTGGTCGGGCGCAATCCCGACTGCGACGTGTCGATCCCCTGTTCAACCGTCTCCAGTCAGCACTGCACACTCGAGTTCCACGAGGGGGCCTGGTGGGTTAACGACCTGAACAGCAAAAACGGCACGTCGGTTAACGGCCATCGGTGCGAGAAGCAGCAAGTCGCACCGAACGATATCCTGACCCTGGGCCGACAGCGGTTCGTCATCAATTATCAGCGGGCTGTGCCAAAGATCGTTCCAACATCGAAACGCGAGATCGAAGAGGATTTGGCACTGGAATTCCTGAACTCTGCCTCGGACGAATCGGGACTTGTCAACGGGGAGCCAGCGAAGTCTGCTGCCATGCCATTGATGGCGTCCGCAGTTCCGCAGCGTCCGTCGAGTTCCATCTCAAGATTGTCGGATTTGGGAAGGCTGGTTCCGTGCGGAGGAGGTCCTCCGCTACCGCTACGGCGGATTGAGCTGGTCTTGGGGCGCAGCCAGGAATGCGATATCTGCCTGCGGTTTGCTTCGATCTCGTCCCGACATTGCCAGATGAATTTTGATGACGGCTATTGGCTGGTCGAAGATTTGAACAGTAAGAACGGTACATGGGTCGATGGCGAACGCTGCATGTTGCAGTGCCTGATGCCCGAGAGCGTGTTGTCTTTGGACAAATACCGTTTCACAATTCATTACGTGCCAAGCGGCGATGGTCCACCGCCTGTCGTCAAAAAACTTTTCTCACAGAGTTTGTTGGAGAAAGCCGGGTTGTTGAATGAATTCACGGGTGACCGTCTGGGAGGACAATTGCTTTCAGATGATTCCGCCGATCGGCCAAAACGATATAACTTGCTTGAGCCAGACGAGTAACCATTTTCAGATGCTCGTCTCGGAAAAAACTACACAACGCCTTGTTGGAGTCGAACGTGATCAATGTCCTGATCGTCGATGATTCACCAGTGGACCGAGCTTTGGCTGCGGGGCTGATTACAAGGCGAATGGACAGCCAGATTCACAACGCGCAGAACGGTCGTGAGGGGTTGCAACAGATCGAGCGGCATCCGCCGGACCTCGTGTTGACCGATTTGCAGATGCCTGAAATGAACGGACTGGAACTCGTTACGGCGATCAAGGATCGGTTCCCAAATATTCCTGTGATCCTGATGACGGCGCAGGGCAGCGAAGAGATTGCCGCACAGGCGTTGCAACACGGCGCGGCAAGCTACGTTCCCAAACGATGTCTCGCCGCCGATCTCGTCCCTACGATGCTACGAGTTCTGGCAACTTCACACGATGAGCGACATCGGTCACTATTGATGCACCATTTGTCGGAAACTGACACGCGGTTCACACTTCCCAGCGATCCCGACCTGCCTCGATTGCTCGTTTGCCATGTGCTCGACCTGCTGCGTTGTTTGCCGCTCGGGGACGAAACAGAACGTCTGCGCGTCGGAATTGCGTTGGAAGAGGCGCTCAACAACGCGCTCTATCACGGCAGTCTGCAACTATCCGCCGATGGTGGTCCTCGCGATCGGAAAGTTTATGAGGAACTCGCCAGACAGCGCTCTCTTGAAGAACCATGGTGCCATCGAAAGATTCATGTCCGTGTTCAGATTTCACCGACGGCAGCCAGGTTCGAAGTTCGTGACGAAGGTCCGGGATTCCCCATAGCGATGCTGGACCATGCGAATGGAGCAGTTCAAACGAATCAAAGCTTCGGTCGCGGTATCGTCCTGATGCGATCCATCATGGACGAAGTGAACTATAACGACATCGGCAACCAGGTAACGCTGATTAAGCGCTGCGTCAGCCTGGAAGACGAGGAATGCGTCGACTAAGCCAACGTCCTTCCGGCGTAACCGCTACGATCCCATCCTGTGGCTTTCACTTCTTCCTCGGCGATGGCCCTGATATCGACTTTCGCTTTGAGCAAGTACATGATCGACCGCCAGCCGAAGTTACCGCGCGTAATCGTAATCACATTGGCGCGCGATCGGCTGTACCGTTTGCGAACCATTTCGCCGAACAACTCGACACCGTGACGGAAGTCCTGTTCATCGCCAAAGTCATATTCTCCCGCATTGAAACGAGACTTCCAGCACCAAAGACCGAATTCATCGCAGAGCCGCAGTCGATCAGGTTCGTCGTCACCGATGTCATTCCATTCCTTGAGGACGGCGAGTCGGTCGTCCTGGCGGCCGGTCGTCAGCGGCCGGTCAATTTTCCGAAAAAGTTCCCACTCATCCCCTTCGAGGGGCAGGATACATCCGAAGTCGAGAATGCCAATACGACCGTCGTCGAGCACAAGGAAATTACCGGGGTGGAAATCGACATACAACATGCGACCGGCGAACATCAGTCGATACCATGCGCGAACAAACTTTCGAGCGACATCGTTACGCTCGTCCTGCGACGGATTTGTCGCCATGAATTCGCGAAGATGCAGACCTCGTAGCCGTTCCATGGTCAGCACGCGTGGAGTCGAGAATTGAGGATAAACTTCCGGAATCACAACACCGTCTTCTTCGTGGAACAGTGTTCGCGCCTGACGTAAATTCTCAGCTTCCATCTTGTAATCGGTCTCCAGTGTCAGTCGACGTTGCAAGTCGTCCATTTGATCCCTGGTGTTTTCCCAATCCCGGCCAAGGCGCCCCGGCAGGAGGAACAAAAACAGATTTCGAAAATCGGACTGAATTGCGTCGGCGATTCCAGGATATTGAATCTTGACGGCCACGTCTTCACCGGTCCTGAGCTGTGCCTGATGGACTTGTCCCAATGACGCGGCAGCGAAAGCCGTTTTATTGAACGAAACGAACAGGCGCTCGGGATCGTCTCCAAATTCACTGAAGACCAATTCTCGCAGTAAGGACCAATGCATGGGCGGAGCATCAAAGTGCAGTTTCTCAAGCGTCTCAACGAATTCCGGGGGGGCGATGTCCGGCAAATTCGCCAGCGTTTGGCCAACTTTCATGACGGCACCGCGCAGATAGCCCATGGAGTCAAGCAGACGCAGCGCGGTTCGCCAGTGAGCTTCGGCGAGCAACCGTTGCTTCTCGTCGGCACTTTTGAACCAACCGCGCAGCCAGTAAAACAGGTACGCAGCAGCGATTTTGGCTTGTAACGTTCCCAACGCCGATAAACGTCGAAAACGGCTGATCGGAATTGGTCGACTGGAAAAATGATTGGACGATTCTGTGGCAGGTGAAGATGGTTGTGCGATCGCATCGTCCTCTTCACCAGGTAACGCGGCGATCAGTTCGGAAACATTGATCGTCATGATTGATCCCTTTCCAGGTTTTTGTCAGTACCACGAAGCCAGACAGCGAACATGTTCATCGATTCGTCCAACAGGGCGAGCGTCTCGATTTGTTTCGAGGATTTATCTGAGGCCCAAAACGCCAGCACGCCCGCATAAAGCGACCAGTACATTTGAAGCCCGACGGGCGTGATTTCGAGCAAGCCACGTTGGCGAGCAAGATCTGAAACCAATTCCAGGTGTCCGATCCGAAGCTCGTCGGTGTTCGTTCGACGTCCTTCGATGATCGGCGAAAGAGCGATTTCCAGGAAAGGAAGAATGAACTTGCGTAAGGGTTTCAGTTCACGTAATTCGGACGCAACAACGGCGAACAGATCTTCTTCGAAACTCGCTCGATCTGTATTCGTGATGAGAGACTTGCGAGACCGACGAACTGCTTCGCTTGCCAGTGCAGCAACGATCGATTCTTTGGTGTCGAAGTAATTGAAGAGGGTTCCCGTCGCGATTTCAGCGGAGTTGGCGATGTCTCGGGTCGTTGTTGCTTCGAATCCCCCCGATTTGAATAGTTCGACCGCAACTTTCACGATTCGCTCGCGGGTAGCGTTCTTTTCCTCGGTAGTGATCCGCATGATTTTGGCTCCGGTAACTTAATGTGACCACGCTCATATTATCGACGCGTTTCGCAAGAAGTCAATTCGTAATATGATCGTGCTCACAATAATTCTCCGGATTGAGAATTGTTCGTTGAAAAACTGAAATGAAACGCAGCCTCAGCTCATTCTTTATTCAGGCTTTCTTCGTGGATTTCCGGAAAACGGACTTGCGGACGCCCTCGATTTCTGTGCGTCGATGCCAAACCCAGGCGTGCGGCGGTTTGTTCGATCCATTGGCATAATCCATTTGGGCTCCCGTTTATGTGGGACCGATCTTGAAAAGAGAGCCAATTTTGATCGTGAGGTGGGTGCCATTTTGGGTGTCGGATGGAGTTGTTAGGGACCGGCGCGAACTGGTAGCGCAGCTCGGCGCGTCGGCGTTTTTGCGGAGTGCTCTTCATTCAGGATATGTTGCCTGACGATGCA
>JANXOO010000369.1 GCA_025353525.1 Schlesneria sp.
CGATGCTGTTCTGCCCGCCGAAAATACCGAAGTCGACGGTGACGTGCTCAAAGCCACAGGCGAAGTTCCACCGGGCAAACATATCGGTGTGATCGGTGAAGACGTGCGATGCGGTGACATCGTGCTGTGTACCGGTCGCAAGCTCCGACCGCAGGATCTCGGCGTGCTCGCTTCAATCGGAATCAGCCAGATCCATGTCGTACGGCGACCGACTGTGCGGATTCTGATTACCGGAAACGAATTGCTCCCTGCCGGAACTGTCCCCTCCGGTTTTCAGATCGCCGACGCGAATGGCCCAATGCTCGCCGCGTTGATCGCGCGCGATGGTGGTGTCGTTATTTTTCCAGGAATTGTGCGCGACGACGAACGAGCGATCCGGGACGCACTCTCTGAACCCGCAGATCTCATCCTTGTCTCAGGCGGGTCGAGTGTCGGACAGGAAGACTTCGCACCGAAAATACTCACTGAACGGGGCGAACTGGCGATCCACGGGATCGCGATGCGTCCTAGCAGTCCGACAGGAATGGGTCGGATTGGAAAATGTCCGGTCTTTTTGCTTCCCGGTAATCCCGTCTCGTGCCTTTGTGCGTACGACTTCTTCGCAGGTCGAGCCATACGGTTGATGGGAGGCAGGTCGAGTGACTGGCCATACCAGCGAGTTTGTGTTCGGCTTACGCGAAAACTCGTATCGACAGTCGGCAGAGTGGACTATGCCCGAGTTCAGCGTCAGGCAAACGAAGCAACGCCACTGGCGATCAGCGGAGCATCAATCCTGAGTTCGACAACCCGTGCGGACGGATTTGTGATCGTGCCGACAGACCGTGAAGGGTATCCCGAGGGGGCCGAAGTCGACATGTTTTTATATTAAGGCGACCGGCAGCGGATCCGAAACGGTTCAACGACATATCAGGTGCAGAGGATCGAAGAGATTAAACCACAAGGCACTTAGGTCACATAGGTCACACAAAAATGACGGATCAGGATCAGTTCCTTGATGTGATTGATCGCGACGAGGCTGAAGCACGGTTTCGCGCAGCGCTTGTTTTGACCCCGATCGGTTCTGAACGGATTCCGTTGACCGACGCCCTGGGACGCGTTTTGTCCGCTGACGTTTTGGCGAGTGTCGATGTCCCGTCGTTCGATCGATCGAACTTTGACGGATTTGCTGTACACGCTGCGGATACGTTTGGTGCATCGGAAATGTCGCCGAAATCGGTCCGCTTGCGACAGGAATCACTCGATGCCGGGACGGAGCCAACACTTGTTCTCGCGTCGGGTGAGGCCGTAATGATCTCGACAGGAGGAATGGTTCCTCGCGGAGCTGACGCGGTCCTGATGATCGAAGATGCCGATATCCAGGGCGAACAGCTCGCGATCCGACACGCCGTAACAACCGGGTTCGGAGTTGCTTTTGCCGGTACCGATATCGCCACTGGCGAAACAATACTTCGAGTCGGGACCGTATTGACGAGCCGTGAAACAGGCGTGCTGGCAGCATGCGGAGAAAACGCCGTCGATGTCTGGATACGACCGCGCGTCGCCATCGTTTCAACAGGGAATGAAATTATCGCACCGGGCGAGTCGATGCGACCGGCACACGTCTACGATTCCAATTCGCAAGTTCTATGCGATGCCGTGCGAGAATCGGGGGGATTGCCGGATTTCCTGGGGATCGTACGCGATGATTGCAATGCACTGCGAACGATGCTGCACGCAGCACTGGCTCATTCAGATGTCGTACTTCTCTCAGGAGGGACAAGCAAAGGACGAGGCGATTTGTGTTACAGGGTCGTCGCAGAATTGACGGGTCCAGGAATCGTGGCGCACGGAGTGGCACTGAAGCCCGGTAAACCGATTTGCCTGGCGGCCACCGACGGTAAACCGGTCGTCATTTTGCCAGGGTTCCCAACTTCAGCGATATTCACATTTCACGAGTTTGTCGCACCCGTCATCCGGTCTCTCGGTGGTCGAAACATCGAATCCCGTGAAACGGTTGAGGCAACAATGGCAGTCAAAACGAATTCCGAAATCGGACGCACGGAATACTTGCTGGTCAGCCTGGTGAAAACAGATCGTGGTCTGATGGCCTTTCCGATGGGAAAGGGATCCGGGTCTGTGACGACGTTCAGCCGGGCCGATGGTTTCGTAACAATCCCTCGACACACGGAAATCTTCGATGCAGGACAGCATGTAGACGTGCGTTTGATCGGCAGCGGACTGACAATTGCCGATCTTGTTGTCATTGGAAGTCACTGTGCAGGACTCGATTTTCTTCTGTCACAACTTCAACGAAACGGAATCACATCGCGGCTGATGACCGTCGGAAGTTCTGCCGGGCTGGCGGCGGTCAAACGCGGCGATTGCGATCTGTCCGGAATCCACCTGTTGGACGCTGCGACGGGTGAATACAACCGACCGTTTTTGGCAGACTCTGTCGATTTGATTGAAGGCTACGGTCGGCGACAGGGGATCGCGTATCGCCGTGGTGATGTCAGGTTTGAGGGAATCGACGTCCTGAGGATTCCATCGATTGTGATGGACAGCGATTGTGTCATGGTCAACCGGAACCAGGGGAGCGGCACCCGAATTCTGATTGATCGACTGCTCGGCGGAGCAAAACCGAAAGGATACGCGGTTCAGCCAGGAAACCATAATGCCGTAGCGGCGGCAATCGTTCAGGGCCGCGCTGATTGGGGAATGACGATCGAGTCGCTCGCCACGACAAACCAGCTCGGGTTTCTGCCGTATCAGGAAGAACAATTCGATTTTGCAGTATCAAAATCACGCCGCAACCGCCCGGCAGTTCAGGCATTTCTCGCGTTGCTTTCCGAAGCGGCAACGATCCGTCGGATCACCGAACTCGGATTCAATCTTGCCCGTTTCCCGAAGCCACAGTGAAAAAACAAAAATCGCTTCCTGGCCACTTCCGTGAAAAAAGGGGACGGGCTCCAGGTCTTCCTGGTGCCTGTCCCCCTTTTTCACAAGAGGCTTTTGCGTTCGCGACCGCGTCGGTAACATGCGGCATCGCCAGGTGACCATCTTCAAGCCGGGAAGAATAATGTACGACCGTAAACGACTGATCAAACTGTTTCACGAACGGGCTCTCAAGTTTGGCGACTTTACGCTTGCTTCGGGAAAAAAGTCGACTTACTACCTCGATGGCAAGCAAATTTCTCTGCACTCCACAGGGCTGCGTCTGGTCAGCGAAGGACTTCTCGAACTTCTGAAGGATATCGACTATTCCGCGATCGGCGGTATGGTGATCGGCGCCGATCCGATTGTCGGCGGAGTTCTGGTTGCCGCCGCTGAACAATCGAGATCGCTCGACGGCTTCCTCGTTCGAAAGGAATCAAAAGGGCATGGAACGCAGCGTTACATCGAGGGGCCCGTCACACCCGGTGCTAAAGTCGTTGTCATTGATGATGTCGTGACGACCGGCGGAAGTGCATTGCAGGCAGTTGAACGACTCGTCGAATTCGGTTGTACGGTCGTGTGTGTCGTCGGGATCGTCGATCGCAAAGAGGGCGGCGCTGCCAATTTTGCAGCAAAGAATTTGCCGTTTCGCTCGCTGTTAACAATCGAAGACTTCGGAATCGCGGCTCCGACAACTTAATAGCACCCAAAGATTGATCGAATCATTCTTGCGTTGCATGAATTCGGTTTCAGCCTGCTCGCCTCTCTTCAATTGATTTCCCCGTCGGTTGTCTCGATGGCAGACAGATCGGTTTCACACCTCGTTTTTCGAAGAGTTGGGCGTAGTGCAAATGGCTGGTGAACACCAGCAATTGCTGCCCGTCGCTCGTAAAGTCGAGCAGTGTTTCGACCGCTGCCTCCGAGCGATCCTGGTCGAAGTTCACCGTTACATCGTCGAGTACCATTGGCAGATCAATGCCGTTTTTTGCGAATGCCTTGACCATCGCAAGCCGGATGGAAAGGAACAATTGTTCGCGAGTCCCTCCGCTCAGTCGCTCGGCCGGTCGCGATTCGCCTTTGTCGTCATCAACGAACAACTGTTTCCGACCGAGTGGTGTCCACAAGTGGCCGTACTTTCCCAGTGTCAGCTTTTTCAGGAACGGGATTGCCGCTGCCAGCATCTCCGGTTGATTGGCTTGCTCAAACTGCGCAGCAACTTCCTGAATCGCATCTTCGGCCATCGACGCTGAAAACCACGTATGCCATGCTTCGCGCAAATCCGTCCCGACTTGCGACATTTCACGGCGGACTCGCGTACCGCGACGGTCATTTCCCAACTGCTTCAATTCTTGCTTGATCGTACCGAGTTGCTCAAAGGTCTGCTGCAACGACAATTCCAGGTCGTCGTGCTCGTGATTGAACTGTTTGATCAATCCGGCGGCATCTCTGGGATCGTAGCGCAACAAATCATCTTCGACGAATGAAATGTCAGCCTGCGACTTGACGATGTGTTCCAGCTCGCGCGTTGTCTGTTCGAGCAACGATTCAACATGCTTTCGACGTTCCATCAGTTCCAGACGGTGGTCAAGCTGCGATCGATGTGTCACGCCTGCCAGCGATAAAAGCCGGTCGTGTTCTTCCTTCAGGGCGTCGATCTGGCGTTGGCACACGACTGTTTCCCGGCGTCGCTGAATCTGAAGTTTCGCAAGCTGTTTTCGTTCGTGTGCCGATTCGCGAGCTGATCGCAATTCGTGCTCCCACACGTCGACGACTTCGGAAGGACTGGCATAGTTGAGCGATGGCCGCTGCATCCGGTGCCCGAGCGTTTCCACTTGCTTCCTGAATCGCTCGAACGACAGCCGTATTTCGCGGGATTGTTCAAGTGTCGACAGATGCTGCCGCCGCCGATCTCTGGCGGCAATGACGTGCTTCCAGTGCTCGAATGCGGCATCGACATGAACCGTCTCATCAAAGCCAAGGTGCGATAGCGTCAAGCACCAGTTTTTTCGAGAATTCGCCAGTTCACGCTGCTGAAGCTGCAGAGTTCCGCGAAATGCGCTCAATCTGCGACGGATTTGCAGCACCCGCTGGAACTCGCGTTGAGCCCGTTCCAGATCCGCTGTGCGACGTGCCGCCTGAGCGAGTAACTCGCCGCTGGCAAGATCGTCGGTCGTCAAATTCGAACCCCACCACTGACTGAGTCCACTTTGTTCGATGAAAGCTTTGACATGAGCAAGGATCGTCCAGCGGTTCGACTCGCACTGACGCCGGCGATCCCGCAGTTCGGCCACACGTTCCTGAACGTTACGCTCCAGATGTGTCCGGAAAGCCCACGCCGTCGCACCGGCGAACACCGACAGAACGATGAAAATCAACCCGACAAGCCATCCGGTGTAGACGGCTGAGTACGCGCCCGCAACAAAAAGTGCAAATCCCGCAATTGTGAACCACGCGAGAATGCCGTAGATCCAGTCGGGAATTCCGTGCCGGTCGTGCAATCGTTCGAGTTGTTCGTCGAGACTTTGTGTTTCGTGCTCGAACTGCGTCCCCTTCGAATACCAGCGTCCAAGTTCGACGAGTTGATCGAGCCGTTGCTGTGCGACGTTGATCGATTCGTTCAATGACTCGGCGGGGACACCGTAGTCCTGAAGCTCGGTCCTGAGTGCCAGTTCCTGATCGCGGATCTGGCCGTTCGCCTTGCGATACCGTCGCTGCATCCGTCGCGTTTTGGTATGGACGGCCTGGTATTTTCGAGCCGCCTCGACGAATCGGGCGTGCGATTCCGGAGAATCACGGATTCCATCGAGTCGTTCGAGCGACCATTGTGGACCGAGCGCCGCAAGGTGCTCGACCAGACTTCGCTGTTGTGTCGTTGCATGCGATTCCAGTTCGTAGACGCGGGGCTCGATCTCTTTCGCAAGAGTCCGTTGCTCGATCAGCATTTGCACTGCGCCGGAAAATCGCCGAATCTCGGGATCAATCCGGATTGACGATAGCCTGTGGTTGATGTGCGAAACTTCAGCCAGCAACGATTCTTTCGTACGTAATGCCGAATTCGTATCCGACTCGAGTCTCTCAAGACGACTGACGCCATCCGACGGGAACTCACTGAAATCAGGAAGCGTATTCAGTTCATGACGAAACTCACGACATCGTGACCAGGGTGGGTGGACTTTTTCGAGATGCCCGAACCCGCGAAGGTTCGTCTGCAATTCCGACTGCCGGTTTCGATGCTTGACGATCCGGTCGTCGAGATCGGTTTTCTTGTGGAGCAGTTCGCGGTAGCGGTCGCGTTGCCGAGCCGTATTCGCCGACTGTCGCTGCAATTCTTCATGCCGTTTCAGCAATTGGGGAATCTGTGATTCGCCGTTAGCAGACAGCAGTCGATGGAGTTCATGATTCGCCCGATTCGGTAATTCCATCAGGACCCGGCCCTGCGGACCGAGCGTCATGCCGTACAGGTGATCTCCGACCTGATCTGCCGTCAGCGTGGCAAACTGTTGCAGCTCGGGCAATCCGACTGCGAAGACCGATTCGAACAGTTTTTCGTCTGTTGCCGCGAGAAGCTCTTCCATAAACGCAGTCGTCGACTCCCCCGCAGGGACTCCGTCGATCGACAGTACACCAGCGTCTTCGCCAAAACCGGTTCTCCGGATTTCGTACTCTCGAGAGAGGTGCTCCACACGTAGCAATCCCGTCTGGGATTCCCGTCGCGACTTCTTTTTGTTGCCAACCAGTTGTTCATCGGGAGGATAGCCGTACAGAACGCCACGGATAAACCGCAGCAATGTTGTCTTACCGGCTTCGTTCGGACCGTAGAACACCGTCAAGCCGTTGCGATTCAACGGCTGCTTGAAATTCTGCCAGACTCCGAATCGCTCGATCTCAATCCCGGTGATCCGCATCGGGACATCCCTCCCCTTCTTATTCTGAAATTGCTCAACTGGATCGTTGAAACGTTAATGGTGCCCCAGCACCATCTGCGGAAAGGTGCTTCCGATTGTTGCCTTATTCTGTGTTGCGAGCTGAATACTCGTGACCCGTTTCCCGTTTTTTCCCGATTGTCGCGAACCATTTCCAACCCAGCTTTTGCGCCCGCTCCGAGATTTGTTCGGGCAAAATGGATTCGGTCCATTCTTCCCATCGACCTGCTTTCAGCACGTCTCCCACGCGAGCATCCGCCAGCCATTTGGCAAACACCGCCTGATTGGCAGGAGCTCGACGACTCAATGCCAGCAGGTATTCAGTGAGCACTTCACGATGTGCTGGTTCAATCAACGTCAGATCCGGTTCCAGCGAATGAACGCGATGAACATAACGCAGGCCGTCCGGCTGATCGCTGAACTCCGTCAATGCCTCTGCCAGCTCCTGAACCGCACTGTCTGTCTCCCAACCATTCGCATCGCCGGAAGTGCGATCAAGTTGCCAGTCGACGATCCGGACCAACTCACCCCTCATCGGAGAAAGTCGTTCGAGTTGCACCAGCATTCGTTCGAGCAGGTCGTCCTTCCCTTTGATTTGATCGATCGATTGAGTCAGTCGCTCCCAACGGACGGGAGCCATCGGCAATAGTGTTCGCTTTGTCGTTCGCTGCGAATTGACTTCCAGCAACGTTGCTCCGTGAACTCCCGATTCCAGGAGGTTCATTCCCTGGGACGACGTTTGCGTATGAATGTGCCCGTCGGTCAGTGGCAATGAATCGGTATCCGTCCCGGCAGGGCAAGCGAGCCAGTCGAGTGCCGCGAATCTGGCAGGGTTAAGCTTCGCTCGCTTTGGATTCTCGACCGAACGGTCTGTCATTAACAACCCGACGACGAACGGACGATCCCCTTTTCTGGTTGTTCGACCGCCAAGAATATTGGAAAGTTCCTCGGGTGCGATCGATGATTCGGCAGTGACAGGCAGAAGAGTTGCCAACAGGTGTCCGTGGTCCATCAGGTCGACCGGCGCTTCGGCGGGGTCGGTGAAAACGGCAATATTGTCGGGCAGCCCAGGTAATTCCTGCCATGCCGACGCGGGATCGATTTTTCCAGGCGTCACGAAGACGGGAATCTGACGCTCGGCCAGCCGTTCAAACCCGTCGCGAAGTGCGACTTCAGCAGCGAGACTCGGGTAACCCGCGTCGAAAGTGTTCCCGGTGACCAACAGTGCATCAACATCTTTCTCGATCGAGGTCGAGATGATGCGGTCGAACGCGGTCAATGTCGCTGTCTCGACGATTTCGCGCACTTCGTCGTTCAAAGGACCGGTTCGGCGAAGCGGACAATCCAGTTGAAGATTGGCGGCATGCAATAAACGAAGTGGCTTCGCAGCCATAACGGCGTCCCTTCCGATTCGCTCGATTTCGATCCGTCCTGAAATCCTCGCACGGTACCGGTGTGCCGAATAAGACGCAACCTGAAGCCAACGGCATAAACAGCCAGAGACAAAGCGTTACGCTCAAGCCAACCCTGCGCGGATCACCCGAAGTGTACTGCCATCACATCTTCCGGAAAACCCCGAAAGGCCCCATTTCAGCGATTCAAATCGCAATTCAGCAGTTCGAGATAAAGCTTCTCGACCCTTATTCTTGCCCAGGGAGTCCTGCGCAGGAACTGCAAACTCGATTTGACGGTCGGGTCAAACATAAAGCATCGTACAGGCACCCGTTGGCTAAGTTCTTCCCAGCCATAGGTTTCCACGAGTCGATCGAGCATCATTGCCAACGTGACGCCGTGAAGCGGATTTTTCGGATGGGGTTCATTCATTGCCGTTCTTTCTATTGATCACCCTACCATCGTAAGTCACGATCGATCGGGATGCAAATTGTCACGTCCGATCAGGAAATCGATGCGGTTTGCATCGAATAAAACGCCGATGATGTTTGTAGCGCGTGCCGCAAACGTTCGTCCGCATCGAAAGGCAAGGTTATGGATCGTCGCAGTTTCTGCCATCAATTGCTGGGCGCCAGCGTTGCGGTTGGGCCGATGACGACGTTACTCGAAGCGGCACCCTCGGCTAAAAGTGGCGCCCCTGTGTCGAAATTGCGATGGCAAACGAGCCTGAAATCGGCTCAGAAGCTGGCACTTCAACAGGACAAGCCGTTGCTGATCGTGTTTGGTGCCAGTTGGTGTACCTATTGCCACAAACTCGAACGTGAGACGCTGGCAGACCAACGGGTCGTGGCATTGATCGAACGGGACTTTATCCCCGTCCACCTCGACTTCGACAAGGATTCGAAGATCGCGAAAATCCTGGAAGTCGATCGGCTTCCATGTACAGTCTTTCTGTCGCCTCAGGCCGATCTGCTGCATCGCACAGAAGGGTTTGCCAACGTCAAGGAATTTCAGTCGACACTTTCGACAGCACTCGACAGGCGTTCCGAAGTACAGCAAGTCCGAGCCTCGACAGCCAACCCTTGACGTTGATACTGTTATCATCGTGAAAACGTGTTGATGGCGGTTGCCTGAAATGTTGCGAAATTGACATCGGTTCCGCGAATTCAGGCGACCGGCAGCGGAAAACGGAATAGCTGAAAAACGGGGACTGGCACCGGGAAGACCTGGAACCAGTCCCCGTTTTTCATGAGAAGAATAACGGAAATTCAGGTTTCAAATGCCAGTCGAAGCAGGCCGACCACTGCGAATCTGCAGTTTCGAGAGCCGTCGTGGTTCCGAGATGAAGACATTGATCGAACGTCACGGTGCCGTCGCCACGATTGCTCCTTCGATGCGGGAAATTCCGCTCGACGACAATCCGGCAGCGTTTGCGTTCGCGGCAGAGCTTCTCGCCGAAAAAATCGATGTCATCATTTTTATGACAGGCGTCGGCGCGACTGCACTTATCGAGTCGCTCGAGACGCGGCATACAAGGTCCGAACTCTTCGCAGCAATGGATCGGACGATTGTCGTGGTTCGAGGTCCCAAGCCAACGGCCGTATTGCGAGGTTGGGGAGTTCGTATCGATCACCGTGCATCCGAACCCAACACCTGGCGAGAGGTCCTGGGACTGTTTGACGCATCGATCCCGCTGACTGGTCGCCGTGTCGCGGTGCAGGAATACGGTTTGCCCAGTGTTGACCTTTATGCAGCACTCGAATCACGAGGGGCAAGTGTACTGACGGTGCCTGTCTACCGTTGGGCACTTCCGGTCGATATTGAACCGCTTCGGGCAGCAATCCACCAAACGATTGCGGGCGAGTTCGATATGATCATGTTCACGAGCGCCCAACAGTTGATCAACGTTATGGAAGTTGCCGCAAAAAACGGTTTGAAAGAGCAATGGATCGAAGCCGTGAACCGGTTGTGTCGCGTCGCCTCGATCGGCCCGACGGCAACAGCCACAATTATGTCAGAAGGATTAAGAGTCGATATCGAACCAACCCACCCCAACATGGGCTGCCTCGTGAAAGAGTCTATCGCAACCTGCGTCACATGAACCTGATCGATCCCGTCGACCACCGAAGATCCCGATCAACGAACAACAACGCCCAACCGCTAAGCATCGTCCCACGACGACGGGCTGAACAAATCTCCGGATTGACAACCAACCGAGGTTGGGTAACGAACTCTGTAAGCACCTCGCAGCGTTCGGCCCACGGCGATCAGCACACAACGGCTGAATCAGGACGACTGGATCGCAACAGATGTCGTAATTTGCCTTCCGGGCCAACGAGGCCATCCAATCAAATAGCCATTGGGCCATCGACCCTGGTTAACAGGTGGGGAAAAAAATGTCAGTTTTCAGGGGCCTGCGGAAATCGGCGGTAAACCCGAACGAAGTCCCGAGTTGAAACGGACGTCGTTTGACCCAACAGTTCCGAGCCGAATGCGATAAGCGGGCCGAGGGCAGGTATGATGAGCGAAGGGAATGCGCGGCGCAATTCGGCTCCGGTTCATAGTTATGGTCGGTTGTCGATTCACGAGTGAGTAACCGTCGTAGCGGTGTAAGATTAACACCTGAAGCAACCGAATGAATTGCGTTCACCGGGCGGTGGCCAGTCAACGATGCCTGGAATCCGCGTCGTCCGCCGCACCATGTCCAACGCTTTGTTCTGCTTTTGTTTGTGCAGCGCTCGGACTTCGTGAACGCCATGTGTACAAGATGAGTATGATACCGCCAGCGAATCCTGCAAAGTAGCTGGCACAGTGCATCCAGAGATCAGTCAGGAATAAAACATGCTTGTCGTGTGGCACGCGCACGGCCAGGTCGCCGGCGAGAAACACCGAGTCGTTTTTTGCCGCTACGAATCCGGCGCATCCCATAACGAGCGCAAATGACGCGCTGAAGGTCATCAGCATGACGATTGGGCGAAGCAGTTGCGCCGTTGATGTCTTTGGGGCGGAGCCAATGCGGGATACGATCGCAAGTGGAACGCCCGGAATGGCACCAACCCACCAGGTTGCGATGACTCCCCAGCCGAGCCCGAGCAAGGTTGGGTCTTGTGTCGGAAATATCGGTGGATGGCCTATGGTGAAGAATTCAACGCAGATTCTCGCGGTGATCAGGTCATGTATGATTCCGTAGGTGACACACGAAGCAATGGACAAGCAGATGATACCGAGCCATTGCATAGAGTCTCCTTGAAAACAGAACAGACCAGATAACTGGGCCGCGAGCTCAAATGTGGAATCGAAACGAATCCGAACAAGGAGAAACTCGAAGTTGCGGCTCCAGTTGATCGCCTTGACGGTTCGCTTCGCCTAGCGCGCGACGTTTACCGGGTTCTTTTCGTTCAGGAATCGGGTCATCAGACCGTACAGATGGCGTGTCGTGTTCTTGCGTTCCGAAATCCCGTGGCTGCGGTTCGGATACGCGAGCATCGAGAACTGTTTGTTGTGTGCGATCAATTCGTCGATTAATGCTTCGGTTCCCTGATAGTGGCAGTTGTCATCGCCCGTGCCGTGGATGAGCATCAAGTGACCCTTGAGCTGGCTGGCAAATGTGATTGGCGAGCCGAGACGATACCCTTCGGCGTTGTCTCCTGGCAGACCCATATAGCGTTCCTGGTAAATCGTGTCGTAAAGACGTTCGTTCGGGACTGGCGCGACGGAAATTCCCGTCTTATAGAGTTCCGGATACCGGAACATGGCGTTGAGTGTCATCGAACCTCCGCCACTCCATCCCCACACCGCAACGCGTTGCAAATCGAGGCCGGGGCGTTCTTTCAAAATGGCGTGTGCGGCGGCGGCCTGATCGGCTGATGCAAGGATTCCCACCTGTCGGTAAATAATCTTCCGCCAGTCCCGTCCTCGCGGCGCGGGTGTTCCACGATTGTCGACACTGATAACGACGTACCCCTGCTGGGCCAGCAGCATGTGCCATAATTGCATTTTTCCGCCCCATCGATCCAGGACCGTCTGGCCAGCGGGCTCGCCATAGACGTGGAACAAAACCGGGTAAGATTTTGCGGGATCGAAATCGGGAGGTTTGATTGCCCATGCGTCGAGTTGCACATCATCGCGAATCGTGACCCGGAAGAATTCGGATGATGGCAACGACAGTTTTGCCAGCCGATCTTTCAGTTCCTTGTTCTCCACCAGGACTTTTACAGTTTTGTGTTCGGGCAAACTGACAAGATCAACAACCGGTGGCGCTTCAAACGTCGAAAATGTGTGGATGGCCCACTTAGCATCGGGCGAGATATTGTAACTGTGCGTCCCCGCAAGATTAGCCGGTGTGACTCGTTCAGTCCTCGATCCATTCAGGCGTGCCCGGTGGAGCGTGCGCCGAGTCGGATTGTCGGGTGACGCGATGTAGTACATCCATTCGCCTTGCACATCGATTGATTCGATACTGACGACATCGAACTTGCCTCGAGTGATCGAGACCGTTTTGCCACCCGATCGGGCGACCGAGTACGCGTGCTGCCAGCCTTCGCGTTCGCTAAGCCAAACCAATTGCCGCTGTTCGTCGAACCATCGCAGTTTCGGGTTCGAATTCTCGACCCACGCGGCGTCGGACTCGGTGAGCAACGGCTGCACATTGCCTGAAACGGCATTCGCGATCATCAGCCGATTGGTGTTTTGCAATCGATTGAATTGCTGCAGGACAATCTCTGGCGAAGGAGTCGGGCCGGCCCAATCCATTTGAGTAATGTAATGTTCGCGCGGATCGCCGGGAACTGTCAGCCATGTCGTCGGCCCTCCCGTGGCAGCAACAACGCCGACTCGACAGGCTGAATTTCGTTCACCGACTTTCGGGTACGGAATCATCTGGATTCTCGGGTAAAGAGAATTGGAGTTGTTCACTAGCGGAAACTCACGGACCCCTTCGGTATTGATCTGCCAGTAGGCAATCGTTTCACCATCGGGACTCCAGCGAAAACCGCGATGCAGTCCCAATTCCTCTTCGTAAACCCAGTCGAACGTCCCATTGATGACATGTCCGGAGCCATCACTGGTCAATGCTGTCACATTCATATCGTGCAGGTCCTGCACATAAATGTTGTTCTGTTGCACGTACGCAACGCGCGATGCATCGGGCGACAACGAGGCAAACATCAGTGTCGATGGGGCTGTGGTTCCGCCCAGTTTCTTCAATTCGCCCGCTGAAATATCCAGAACCCAATAGTCGCCGCGCGTCTTCAGTCGCCAGACGCGTTTTCCACAGGTGAAGATCAGCAGCTTCGATTCGTCTTCGGAAAACGTGTATCCCTCGATGGACAGAGGAGGCTCATCGCCCGGCGGAGTGAAGCGATGCGCTGGAACGAGAATTTCCTTGTTTCCCGTTGCGGGGTCGTTCCAAACGAGGTCTCGTCCTGGTGCATTTCCCTGCGGTGCATCCAGAGTCGTATATCCACCCCGCCGTTTCATCCATTGCAGCACGGGTGCGTCTTCGGCGTTGAAATCCGTGCCGTCAAAAATCCGATCCAGAGTCAGCCGCGACGGATCGACCGTCGCCTCATCACAATTTGCTTCAAGGGCGAGTCCTGCCACCGTAACGACCACGATCAGAATCAGGCGAAGTCCGCGATCAAACGGCATCAGGCATTCCTCGGGAAATAGTATTCAAGAACGAATCAGGCGAATCGCTTGCCACGTTCGGGTTTCGTTATCACGCGGAATCGGGATTACACTACTCGCTCAGAAAGGTTCGCCAGCATTCGTATTTGCGGCTGTTAAGATGGTGGAAGAGCAACGGGTTGCGAGCCGGTTTGTGCGGCGCTTTCATCAGCTTCATCCCTGCCTCGTTGGGAGTTCTGCCACCCTTGCGGACGTTACAGTCCAGGCAACAGCAGACAATGTTTTCCCAGGTCGTCGGACCTCCGCGACTTTTGGGCATGACGTGATCGAGGCTGAGGCGATGCGTTCCGAACCGCTTGCCGCAGTACTGACACCGATTGTCATCGCGCAGGAAGATGTTCCGCCGGTTAAATTTCACTCCGTTTCGCGGAAGTCGGTCGTATCGCAACAGCCGAATAATCCTTGGTACCTGAATTTCGAAATTGACGGCGCGAATCCAGTCGGCATCTCCGGCCTCATCGAGCGCCAATTTCAAAAGTCCGACATCCCGCCAGTTTTCGAAATCGTACGAGTGAAACGTGCCTTCGTCGACGGCAATCACTTCTGCTGCCCCTTTGTAGAGCAGGCAGAACGCACGAGTCACCGTCAGGACATGCACCGGTAGATAGTGGCGATTCAGTGCCAGAACACTGGACTGAATCGCCGGACTGTGAGCTGCAATCATCTCGCCTGTGCTCCTTCGCACTGGACAAGCGGGGCGCCTCGTGTGCATGACATCGGCGGACTGCGTTCGAAAGGATCTGGACCGAAGACCTCGCAGTCGCCGACTGGAATCGTATTCTAGACAGCTCACCGATCTGACGGCAACGAAGTCAAACCACTTCTGAATCATTTCCCGATGCAGAAGTGGTCCGGCCCCGACACGGTTTGCGCAAATGGCTTGTGTTTAAGGGTTGTTGATGAAAATCCCGTCGCACCACGGCGTCATTGATGCCAATTGTGCCGTCCGTAAACGACGTACCGGGCGGATACCGTGAGTGCGACTCATCATAGAAATCTACCGCCCGCCGGGATTCCGGTAATGATCGGGTTAATGGGATACCCTTACCGAATCTATGTGCCGACAGTGTGAGCGTCATTGGTCCAGATCAGGAGCGGCAGAATGTCCCTTCTTTTTTTAATCTGATAGACTCGTCAGATTGAGACTGTTCGAGCCCTCTTTTAGTTTCTCGGCAGTTGAAGACACTCGGCCGCATTATCGCGATGGAGAGCAAGTGGGAAATTTTCCGGCGAACGCGAAGTGGTTTCGTTTGATTGTTTTGACAATCGCGTTGACACTTGTCCCGAAGCACTTGATTCAGGCTGGTGACGAAGTCGGCGCCATCGTCTCAGTCTCAACAACGTCGCCGGACGGCAACGGAGACCGACCGACAGCCGATGAAGTGAGGCTGAGCGCGGATTTTTCTGTCCAGACAGGAGCCGTTCGCCCGCTCCACGGAATCAACAAAGGTCCGCTGGCTCCGGGCGGACTTTTCGACGTGATCCAGGAGCAAAAGGAACTGGGGATTCCGTTCACGCGTCTTCATGACTGTGGATGGCCTAACCCGTATGTAGTAGATCACCACGTGGTTTTCCCCAATCCAGACGCTGATCCATCGCTGCCTGAAAGTTACGATTTCCGGCTGACCGACGAATACATCGAGGCGGTGTGCAAGACCGGCGCGGAACCCATTTACCGCTTGGGCGAGAGCATCGAACACACCAGCGTGAAGCGATTTGTGCATCCACCTGCGGATATGGAAAAGTGGGCGGCGGTCTGCATTGGAATCATCCGTCATTACAACGAAGGCTGGGCCAACGGATTTCAACACCGCATCCGCTACTGGGAAATCTGGAACGAGCCTGAAAACCGCCCCGCGATGTGGAATGGGACGGATGACGACTACTTGCGGCTCTACCGCATTGCGGCCACAGCCATCAAAAAGCAGTTCCCCGACCTGAAAGTGGGCGGCCCCGCACTCGGCGCCAGCGGTAGTTTTGTGAATGGAGAGTTTTGCCCCACGGATTTCGCAGTGAACTTTCTGGCAATGTGCCGCAAAGACAATGTGCCGCTCAACTTTTTCTCGTGGCACTGTTACACGGCCGACCCCAACGAGCTTTCAGCTCGCGCTCGCGCCGTCCGGAGGTTGCTTGATTCCAGGGGGTTCACCGAAACCGAGAGCCATCTCAACGAATGGAATTACCTTCCCGGCAACGATTGGGGGTCAATTTCCCGCTCTGGAACTCCCGCAACCCGCCAACGCACTTACGAAGAGATGTCCGGCCCGCGAGGAGCCGCTTTCATCGCTGCCGCGCTACTGGAGCTTCAGGACGCACCGGTGAACTTATGCAACTTCTTTCACGGTGAATTGGGAGGGTTCGGCATTTTCACCGAACAAGGCGTACCACTAAAAGTCTATCAGGCCCTTCGAGCGTTTCAGGGGCTGATGGAAACGCCAGGACGCGTGGAAACTCGGGGGGCAGTCGCAGGGAAAATCGCCTTCGCTGCCGGGCTGAGCGCCGACGGCCGCGAAGCGACATTGCTAGTGAGCAATTTTGCCGACCCGCACTCGGAGGTCGTCCTGAAATGGAAAAGTTTCACGTGGACCGGCGGGGTAACTGCTGAGATTCGCACCGTCGATGCCGCAAGCGATTTCACGAACGTGCGGACCGAGTCGGTAGCAGATGAAAACCCCGCCCTTCAGCTGCCACTGAAGGCGCCAGCCCTCGCGCTGATTCGTCTGCGCCCCACAGATGGCGTGATGGCCAGGACGAAGTTGTCGGTGACTTCACCCGCGAACCGGCTGGTATTCCAACGAAATCAGGCCGGAAACGCCGCACTCTCTGTTGCCGGGAACTGCGCTTGGCCGGGCGCGTTGGTCGAGGTGCGGACGATTGATCTGGCCACAGGCAAGGCCAGCGAATGGATCTCATTAGGGACGGTTCGGCAGGACACCACTTATAGGGGTAGCATCACTGTCGCAGCCGGCTGGTATTCGCTGGAAGTCCGCTCGCTTGGCGAAGGGCTTTCGGCTATTTCTACCGTTGAGCGAGTTGGCGTCGGGGAGGTGTTTG
>JANXOO010000386.1 GCA_025353525.1 Schlesneria sp.
TCGAACAGAAAGCTGACTCGAATCGGCATCGTTTCTGTCTTGCCAACAATGCGACCTGACACGACGTAAACGGCTCCGAATTCTCCCATCGCGCGCGCATTGCACAGAATGACACCGTATAGAAGACCCCATTTGATATTCGGGACTGTCACACGCCAGAACATCTGCCATCCGCTGGCACCCAGGCTGATCGCAGCAATTTCCTCGTCCGCTCCGATGGCTTCCATCACAGGAATCAGCTCGCGAGCCACAAAAGGAAGCGTCACAAACGTTGTCACCAGTACGATGCCTGGCCATGCATTCAGAATCTGGATGTGGTGTGCTTGCAGCCACGGACCGAAATAGCCTTTGGCGCCGAACAGCAGTACGAACATCAGGCCGGCAACAACGGGAGAAATTGCAAACGGCAAATCGATAATGGTCGTCAGAAGCGTTCGTCCGGGAAACCGGAACCGAGCAATGGCCCACGCCGCCGCAACACCAAAAAGGACGTTGGCGGCGACCGAGACCGGCGCTACGAACATTGTCAGCAGGATCGCGTGCACCGTATCGTTGTCTGCTGTCAGATTTTTCCAATAGGCAAAAAGCCCTTCTGAAAATGCTTGATAGAACACATTTGCGATGGGAATGATGACCAGAATTGTCAACACGGTGACCGAAAGACTGATTAACAGCCACCGAACCCACCACGGATCTTCCTGAGCCGAATGTGGTCGGGATCTCGTGATCGGGGCGACACATTGCATTTGATCGGGAAGTGAATCCATTGAAGAAATCTCCATTAAACTTCGCACCGCAAAAATCAGGACGATCGCATCCGGTGAACGTCCACCAGTTCACCAAAAGATTGATCCGGCACAGCCACAACGTTTCGTTTTCGACAAATTAGTGAGTTGCGGAATTCGCCGCCTTGCTCCGACGCTCAAGAGCATTGATTGCAAGTAACAGTGCGAATGACGCGAATAGCAAAACTGTCGCGATTGCGGTGGCTTCGGCATATTTGAATTCTTCCAGTTTCTGCACGATGACGACGGGAGCAATTTCCGTCTGGAATGGGGTGTTGCTCGACACAAAAACGACCGACCCGTATTCGCCGATGGCGCGGGCGAACGTCAGGGCAAACCCCGTCATCAGCGCGGGGCAGAGCGACGGCAGTAAAACTCGCGTAAATACTTGCCAGCGGCTGGCTCCCAGACATGCCGCCGCCTCTTCGACATCGGCATCCATGCTTTCGAGCACCGGTTGAACGGTTCTGACGACGAATGGCAAGCCGATAAATGTGAGCACCAGCACGATCGCCGACTGTGAATAGGCCAACTTGATTCCTGCAGGTACCAGAAACTGACCGAGCCAGCCTTTGGGGACGTAGAGACTCGAATAAACCAGACCCGCGACGGCCGTGGGAAGTGCAAACGGGAGATCAACCAGCGAATCGAACAATCGCTTGAAAGGAAACTCGTAGCGGACCAGTACCCAGGCCAGCAACAATCCCAGTAAGGTATCTGCGACAGCCGCGACGAGCGAACTGCTGAATGTGACCAGATAGGCGGCCCGCGTTCGCTCGGTCCATGCGGCAGCGATGAATTCTTCGGCGGAGAGCGACGAGGCGCGCGCAAAACAGGCGGCCAAAGGGATCAGCAACAGAACAAAAAGGTATGTCATTGCAAATCCGAGGCTGGACCCGAATCCCGGTAATATTCGTTGATTGGACATGTCAGTATGACTTTCGTTCCAGGTCCGGTGCGCGTTTCATTTTTTTGTGAAGCTCCAATGCCGCCAGTTCTTTCGTGTCGCGAGTAATCCTGACGCGAAACGGCGACGTTTCCGGCCGACTATAGATCGAAGGAAGGACATTGGGGCCTGGTACCGAATCTCCGTCGACGATGACCGGCTTCATAAGGTGTACGGTGGCGACGAAATCGCCTTCGGGGGCGCCGTCGTCTGTCGTAAACGTTGCGACGACGAATCCGCCGTCACGTTCAGCGGTTGCTCGAGGCTGAACCCGAATTGGCAGCGGCGAGGTGCCGACGGGGTGTAATACGATCGAAGCGTCGGGAATCGCGGCACCATCCATCACAACCCGACCCTTCACCGGATAGACGGCAACTTGCCCCGCCGATTGGCGGGACGACCACCAGCCCATCAAAACCCCTGTACCAACGACGACTGAAACTGCACTCACTATTTTCAGCCGATGCGGCATTTCGAACACTGCTGCGAAAAGCGGAGCAACGGACAGGTTGAAACGCGATGCCGCTCGTTTCGGTCGCACCATTGTGAGTCCGTCAATGACCTTGAGGACTCCGGGTGTCGTGCGAAAAATGTGATTCAGCAACAGCCGTTCGCCCTTTGAGGTGACGTTGCCGCGCACTGTAATGACGCCACGTTGCACATCGAGGCCAATTCGGGCAAACGAAGGGATATTTCGATCCGCTATCCGATCGGCAATCCTGGAAATAACTTCATCATCAGTCACATGCGTTGATGACATTGCGGTTAGTCTTTCTTCTTTGAATAAATGCTGTCGAAGATCGCTCCGTCGGCAAAAAATTTGTTATGAGCTTCGTTCCAGTCGGTGACAATCTCGTTGATCGAAAACAGTGTGACGGGCTGAAATTGTGACGCGACTTTGGCGGCGACTGCAGGATTTCGCGGTCGGTAGAAGTGCCGGGCGATAATCTCCTGCCCCTCTTCAGTAAACAAGAATTTCAGGTAGGCTTCGGCGCTGGACCGGGTTCCTTTGCGGTCGACGATGGCATCGACGATGGCCACATGCGGTTCGTGCAGAATGCTGCGGGCCGGGTAGACCAGCTCAAGTTCGCCTTTGGAGTCGTTCACTTCCATAAAGGCTTCACTCTCCATCGTGATATGAACGTCGCCGAGTCCTTTTTGAGCGAACGTCATGGTCGCACCCCGCGCGCCCGTATCCAGATTCGGCGTGTTGCCGTAAAGTTTTTTCAGAAATTCAATCGCCTGAGCGTCGGTTCCACCGTTCAGAACGACGCTGGCCCATGCCCCGAGAAGACTGAGCTTGCCATTTCCGGACGTTTTCGGATTCGGAGTGATGACAGAGACACCCGGCTTGACCAGATCGCTCCAGTCCCCGATTCGTTTGGGGTTCCCCTTGCGAACGACGAAGATCACCGTTGATGTGTACGGGAGTGATCGGTTGTCAAAAGCGTCTTCCCAGTGTTCCTTGAGCAGTCCATGCTTTCGCAGTGCATCGGTATCGGTCCAGATGGAAAGTGTCGCGACATCTGCCTCCAGCCCGTCGATGATCGCCCGCGCCTGACTCGCGGATCCTCCGTGCGACTGGTCAATTGTCAGAGCACGCCCCGATTCTTTCTCGAATTTCGTTTTGAAAGCCTTGTTGAGGTCCTTCCAAAGTTCCCGCGTCGGATCATAGGAAGCGTTGAGTAAATGAACCGGAGCATCAGCGGACGAGCCTGAGGCGGCGGGTGACGATGAATTCGCAGGCACGCAACCTCCTGCGATCGTGGCGAGCAACGCGGCGGTGAAAAGCCTTCGATCGATTCCTCTTATTTCTCTCATTTGAAAAATCCCCAATTGTATGTGTGATATATTATCCCAAGATCGCAAAAAAGCCTTGATCCCATTTTTTCTTTTACTCAAAACATCACAGTGAAATGAGTTACAACTCAAATTCCATCACCGCCAATAAAAGCCATATTGAAGACTTCTGACCGGCTTACCGGAACAGATCCATACACGGCGGCAAGGTTTGCTTCGTCCATTCGGCGAGCGGAATAGTTCCGGATATCGAGCATGATCCGGCGGAACCGACAAGTCGACTCCTGACTGCAAGATTCGTAGCACGTCGCTGATACACAGCCGATGGGTGCAATCAGACCATCAAAAAAGCGAACGATTTGCCCCATCGTGATCTCTTCAGGGCGCTTTGCAAGTTCAAAGCCGCCGATTCGACCTGGAATACTCTTCACCCATCCTTTGGTTTTCAGCTCCAGCATAATGTGTTCGAGAAATCGTCGGGGGACATCGTTGGTCTCGGCCAATTCACGGATCGAAACGGGACCCTGGCCATATTTTCCCACTAAAGTCATAAGTGCGCGGAGTGCATAGTCCGACTTTCGTGATACTTTCATCGTCTTCCCCGCCTACTGCACTTAAAGAATAAATACGACCGAGTAGATGATATTAAATTCCCGGACCAATTATGTCAAACGGATTACCAGGAGATTTGCGGGGAAAACTTTGTCGGTCTCATTCCGGAAGTTGTTCAGAATCACAAACAAGTTGCCCTGACGACGGAATCGCAGTTTCGACGGAGACTCGAATCCCTGCCACGGCAACGCTTGAATTGAATGTAACCGCAGGTCAAACTGGCACCCGTTCCAAAATCGTCTTTTCTGGTGGCCGTTCCCCGTGGTGACTCGTTCTCTGGGCTGTGATCCGGTTTGCGAACTTTGGAACTGAATTTGAATCTTGTGAGAATCCGCCAACGCGTTGAGGAATGATCGCTATGAAGTACGGGATGAATATGCTGCTCTGGACATCGGATGTCACAGAAGAGCACTTCGGAATTCTTGAGAGTCTGAAATCCTGGGGATATGACGGGGTCGAGTTGCCCGTGTTTGATCTGGATCCGGCAAAATTTGCCAGAATCGGAAAGAAGCTCGACGAACTGGGCCTCGGGCGGACGGCGGTCACCGTCTGCTCCGACGCTGACAATCCGATTTCGCCTGACGCGTCGATTCGTGCAGCGGCATTGACCCGATTGAAGAAGGCAATTGACACGGTGGCCGCAGCAGGCGCCACGCAATTGTGTGGCCCGATTCACTCGGCACTTGGAACGTTTAGCGGAACAGGTCCCACTGCGGATGAATGGAAGTATGCTCAAGAGGCATTATCAAAAGCGGCCGACCACGCTCGTCAGAACAATGTCACACTTGTCTGCGAGTATTTGAACCGTTTCGAGTGCTATTTCCTGACGAATGCTGCGGACGACGCCCGGTTCTGCCGCGAGGTCAATCATCCGAACCTCAAAATGATGTACGACACGTTTCATGCCAACATTGAAGAGAAGGATCTGGCCGCGGCGATGCGAGGTTGTTGGGATCAGGTCGTTCACGTTCATATTTCAGAGAATGACCGTTCGACGCCTGGAGAAGGTCACGTTGATTGGAAGACAACGTTCCAGACATTGAAAGAACTGAAATACGATGGATGGTTAATGGTCGAAGCGTTCGGCCTGGCGTTGCCCGCCCTGGCAGCAGCGACAAAAGTCTGGCGAAGAATGTTTCCATCCGAAGAATATCTGGCGAAGAATGCGCTGGCATTCATGAAACGGATGATGTCCTGAAGAGATCTTCCGTCACTGCAGTTTGATTCCGGATACCTGGCATTACCCGGTTCCTCGTGCAATACTCAAATTGCTTCGTGACGTGTTCGACGAACCTTCGTCAATTCAGAGGAAACTCCACCAATGACCATGTTGCAATCCACGAATCGTCGTCAGTTTCTCGTTCGATCTGCTGCCACACTGGGGGCAGTAGCGCTCCCGTCCATTGTTCCCGCCAGTGCGCTGGGGCTCGAACCCAACAAGGCAGCGGCAAGTGAACGAATTACGCTGGGTGTGATCGGCATCGGACCTCGCTGCAAGTACGTACTGGGCGGAATGCTGGGGTTGCCCGATGTGCAGTGCGTCGCCATCGCCGACGTGCAGGCGATTCGGCGCGACGAAGGCAAGGAAATGGTTGATCGACATTACGGCAACCGTGACATCAAGCTCTACCGGGATTTTCGCGAGATCCTGGATCGCAAAGATATCGATGCCGTACTGATCGCCACCGGAGATCGCTGGCACGGCCCCGCTTCGATCATGGCGGCAGAAGCGGGCAAGGATGTCTACAGCGAAAAACCGTGTGGTATCACGATTGATGTCTGCAAGGCACTCGCCGACTGTATCAGGAAAACAGGACGGGTCTTTCAGGCAGGTACGCAGCGCCGCAG
>JANXOO010000407.1 GCA_025353525.1 Schlesneria sp.
GCGGAGGCATCAGACGACGAGCCCAGGGAAGTGGTTTCGGAGCAGTGAACGGAGCACGCATTGATGGCACGGATTGAAGAGCCTCCACGACATCCTTACGGAGCCGCAGTGGGGAATCTGATCGAGCGATTGGCAACATTACCGGGGATCGGCCGCAAATCGGCTGAACGGCTCGCAAACCATTTACTCGACTGTTCCAAGGACGAAGCGAATCTGCTGGCGGAGGCGATTCGTCGCGTGAAATCCGTGGTTCGTCCGTGTTCCGTTTGTTTCAACCTGACCGAAGTTGAGGTTTGCAACATTTGTAGTGACTCGAGGCGCGACCAGCATTCAGTCTGTGTCGTCGAGCAGCCACGAGACCTGTTAGCCCTCGAAGCAGCCTCGATTTTTAACGGCGTTTATCACGTTTTGGGGGGCCGGCTGGCTCCGTTAAACGGGATCGGCCCCGATGAATTGAATATCGGGCCACTCGTCAAACGCGTGCGACAGGGGGGCGTCAGAGAGATTTTGATGGCAACCAATCCAACCCTGGAAGGGGATGGAACGGCACTGTTCATTTCAAATCTTCTGGCGAATGATCCCGTAAAAATAACCCGACTTGCTCGCGGGATCGCTTCCGGAAGTGTGCTAGAGTTTGCTAACCGGGAAATGCTGGCAGATGCGATTCGAGGACGGCAGTCGTTTTAGCACGGAATCGTTGAGTACCAACTCGGACGAGAATCGACTCGGGACAACGGAAACTGAAACAACCCAACGCAGAACGCTGCCCAGTGATTGAGATGCCGAAATGCAGTTAAATTTCTCACAGCAGATGAAGATGAGCCAGCAGATGAAGCTGGCTCCCCGAATGATTCAATCGATGGAAATCCTTCAGTTGCCAACGATGGAACTGGACGAGCGAATCGAGCAGGAGTTATCCGAAAACCCCTGCCTCGAAATGCGATCCGCCGACCACGATGCACCCGAATTGCAGCACAACCTGGAAGTGGCTCGCGAAGAAGCGACTGAAAAGAACATTTCAGAACAGGTTCTGCAAGTCGACGATGCACACAACAACGAAGCCGATTTTGAGCGACTGCTCGAAATGTCACAAGACTGGCCGGAAGACAATTACACATCAGGTAGCAAACCGTCGTCGAACCGGATGGAAGATGACAGCGACCGCCAGCACGATATGATCTCGAACGTCGCTGTGCGCCCTCAGTCGCTCAACGATTATTTGCTCGAACAATTCGGCTTTTTCAGCGTACCGGCCGAAGTTCGCGATTTTGGTCAATTTCTGATTCAAAACCTGGATCCAAACGGTCGACTGCCTGGCGGTTTATCCGATCAGATCCAGACTTATGGCAAGTCAATCGCCGAAATTGATGCACAAGCCGCATTGCAACTTCTTCAGCGACTCGACCCGCCCGGTTGCGGTGCTCGTGATGCAAAAGAATGCCTGCTGCTGCAGCTTCGCGACGACATGCCTTGGCGCGATGTTCTTTCGACGCTGATTTCTTCGCATCTCGAAGATCTCGCCCAGAACCGTTTGCCGCTGATCGAGCGTAAAACGGGGTATTCCATCGAGACGATCAAGGCAGCATTCGAAGAATTGAAACACATGAACCCGTATCCCGGTCGGGGATTTGAAGCTCGACCTGCCCAGGCGGTCACTCCGGATGTCTTCGTCGAACAAAACGGCGATGACAAATGGGTGGTACGAGTGCTCGACGAATACACGCCGCGATTGCGAATCAGCAAGCGGTACCAGCAGATTCTTCGTGACGGGGCCGATGCGAAAGTCAAGGAATACATCAAACGCAAAATCGACTCGGCCAAATGGCTGATCGAAAGCATCGAGCAGCGTCACAACACGCTGAAGCGGGTCGCTCAATCGATCGTCGACAAGCAGACAGCTTTCCTGGAATTCGGCCCGGAAGCGATTGTTCCGCTGAAAATGCAGGAAATCGCCGATGTTGTGAAAGTTCACGTGACGACAGTTTCTCGTGCCGTTGACGATAAATGGATTCAGACGCCGCGCGGACTTTATCCTCTGAAACGTTTCTTCGGAGGAGGAACCATGACCGAAAGCGGTGAAGAGGTCGCCTGGGATATCATCCGGATCAAGTTGAAAGAAATTGTCGAAGGAGAAGACAAAAACGATCCGCTGAGCGACGATTCACTCGTCGAACAATTGGCAAAATCAGGGTATACACTGGCACGCCGAACGGTCACGAAGTACCGAAAAGCCCTCGATATCCCTTCATCCCGCCAACGCCGAGCGTACTAACGCGACCAGTTCCCTGCTTCAACCTGCATTCGCAAGGAATTCAAGCTTTCGCCTGAAA
>JANXOO010000416.1 GCA_025353525.1 Schlesneria sp.
TTCTTTCGACTCCTTCCTGGCGACTGTGACATCTTTCGTGTCCTTGATGTCTTTGGTTTCTTTGGGTTTGCCTTTGATTTTGTCATCAGCAGCACGAAGAGCGACCACACACGTAACGATCAGCCCGACTAACAGCACTGACATCCCGGCAGAACGGAGTTTCATCGCAAATCCTTTCGTGATTTCCGTAATCGACTGACAGCGAGCAACTCGACCATTGACGGCGGGTCGCCAGCAATCCCTTGCATGCGGCAACTATTTACCCGAAGTCGCAAAATCTGCAAAGACGTGTTCGGACATAATCATCGTTGCATCGTCAGGAGCGCGAAGTTCCTGCTGAGCCACGTATCGCCAAAACGCGTTAACAAGCGTGATTGCGTCGTGGTTCCGCAGGGACTTCGTTTTTCAACGAGACACGTCATCGAAATCCGCAAGGGAGCTCGATGACGTCGTGGTATTGCAGGATTGAATCACGAAAACTCAAAAGGATGAAAGCACGAAAAAGACGGACGCGAGCTCATTTCCGAATAGTCACCCAATAAATTTCACCACGAGACAACTTCCGGCAATGACAATATCCGGAGCCAGGTTTCATCCGCACCTTCCACGTACGATTTTGTGGCACTCCACGCAGAACGCAGAATTATCGCCGGAATCACGGTTGGGATGGCGAAGCTCCTGCAGAGCCACATAGCGCCAAAACCTGTTGGGAGGGCGACGCTCCTGCGGAGCCACGTATGGCCAAAATGCATTAACGTGAGCATTCGCTGGCTCGGCGCGGGCGACGCCCGCCTTCGGGTTACTGGCGAAGCCCGCTCCGTGTTTGACCAGGGGTCAGAATGCACCCCACATTGATATCTCGCCACAAGAGTTTTTCAATCGTCGGCAGATCAACCCTTGGCAGCAGCAAGAGCGGCGTCATAGTTCGGGTGGTCAGCGATTTCGCCAACATATTCAACGTAGGTCACTTTGCCAGCAGGATTTACCACGAAAATCGCTCGCGAAAGGCAGCGATCAAGCGGACCACCGCAGATCAAGACCCCATAGTCCGAACCAAAGTCATTACAACGATGGGCGCTGAGTGTCTTCACAGTCTCAACACCTTCTGCACCACACCAGCGTTTCGCACCGAACGGCAGATCCATCGACACGACCAGAATCTCGG
>JANXOO010000448.1 GCA_025353525.1 Schlesneria sp.
CGCTTTTTAAGCCTGTAGATTTTCTACTGCCGGTCGCAAAAAAACGCAAAAGGCCCGTTCGCCGGAAGATTCGGCGAACGGGCCAGTCGTATTCATCGATCTGTGATCGGGGCGGAGTTATTGAATTTCCGGATCCCACGCACTGGCAACCGGTGTATCGGGGGCCAGGACATAGATTTCAACACGGCGATTCTTTTGGCGCTGTGGTTCGGACGAATTTGCTTCGACCGGCTGGTGTGGTCCGTAACCCGAAATCCCCATGCGGTTCTCGGAAATCCCGGATTTTTTGAGGGCTCGCATGACAGACAAGGCCCGGTGTGCCGACAGTCCCATATTGTCGTGATGGCGATCAGCGGTCGCCTTGCGTGAGACTGCTTTGTCGTCGGTATGTCCGGAGACGAGAACTTTCAGACTGCGAGCGTCGCCCTGATTCATGATCTGAGCGAATTCTTCCAGAACCTGTTTGGCGGTATTCTGCACTTCGTCGCTGCCCGACGTGAACAACAAATCGGTCGAGAACTTGCTGACCCCGGTTTGAGGGTCAAAGTCAAAGTCCTTGTATTTCCGTCGCAGTTCTTCCAGGCGGCGATTGGAATCGGGCGAGAGAGGATTGTTGCCAGGCTTGTTGCTGGTCAGCATCGTTCTCATTTTTTCTTCGAGTTTGCTGTTGGACGAGGCCATGTTGTCCAGGCGGGAATTAGCGGAGTCCAGTTCCTGCTTTGCCGCAAGGTACTGCTGTTCCATGCCGGCCTTTTCGGCCGCCAGTTGGCTGGCAGTCGCCCCCAATCCGTTTCGTTCCATCGCCAAAGCACGATTCTGCTGGTAAAGCTGTTGAGCTCTCAGTTGGCTCTGCAGCAACGCATGGCGCGGCATTCTGCCCTGACAGCCCGATGAAACCAGTGTCAAAACCATCAGGCCTGCGGTCAGGCGAACCTTCGTAAAACGAAGCATCGAAAACTCCTCGGTGAAGCTCGCTGACTCGTGATCGGCCGCACCATCGCGAAACGCTCGAACACCGAGGCGTGACTCAACAGATTCAGCCGCACGATTGACTCAGCGGTCAAAGTACGATGAGAGGCGAATTGAATTGTTTTTTGGAGACGGAAGACAGACAGCGAACTCGCATTCGAATCGGTCTGACGCGATTGCGACAGACAAATTCTGTGTGCCTTTTGAGGCGATTATGCACCTCGCATGGCTGGAAACAGTACTTATGCCAAAAACGTGCTCACTCTGAAATCAGTGACTCTGACGACATTTCCGCGTCACCGCGAAAACGTGTCGTCCCTGCACGCCCTGACTGCACTGCGACCGAAATATAGTCAGGGGTCTAAAACGTGCCAAGAGGAACCTTGAGCGAAAGTCGGTAGATGCGTACCCGATTTTCCGGATAATCATGCTGAAACAACGCTCTTCGGCTAAAATTGCCGATGATTTTGGACGCCAGGGACAGTCACTTTCGCTTCAGGACAATAAAACAGCCTTCGGTCGTATCGGGTAACAGCTCCCACCAATCAGGGTGATCCCTGTATTCAGGGACTTCATTCGGAGATTTGATCCTGGAATACCGATGCTGCGTATCGATCACAATGTATTCGGTATCGTCAGGAATTCGTTCTCCTTTTTCGTTCACTTTGCGGACGTAGTCGCTGTAGTCGTACGAACGTGCGCAATGCGTGAAACGCGGGTGAACGAAATCGGTCGAGGCAACGCGAGCGGACATCGGAATCGACTGGACAACCCGATCGAACATCGCCGCTCGATGACTCGGCATATAAAGACGCCGCCAATGCCAGCTCGAACCAGCATCCCAAAACGGTATCCCCAACGGGCCAAGGCTGAAGAAGATTCCTGTCGCGAGAGAACTGGTCCAGACGAGTCGCCGCAGGATTGCCGATCCCGCGACAGTTCCCGGATCGATTCGAACTCCCATCCGGATCAGGATGGCGTTCCCGACCGTGACGGCACGCGGTAACGCCGCAGCCAGTGACCAGAAAACCACCGCGACCAGAGGTGCGTGAAATTGATGCTGTGGAGTCCGGGATCCGTCGAGTTCGTTCAGACACAGAATTGCAAACAGCGGGAGTCCTACAGCCAATCGTCCGGGGGCAAACAGCGGGATAAAGGCTAACGGAGCCAGCAATGCGATGGCATAGATCGCCGTATCAGGTGTCAAAAGTGCCTCTGTGACCCGCCAGGGTTGAGTGAACCACGTCCTGAGGATTTCCTCGGGCGAATTACCGAATCGGGCAAAATAACTGGCATAATGAACTTCGTCGCCCGACCGGAACCACGGCATCAGGACGCGCATCGAGAACCAAAGGTATGCGACACTGAATAGACTGAGGCATAAGCCCGATACGAATCGTTGTCCGGACTTCGCAGATCGATTCAATGCGATCCAGATCCCCAGCGGGCCAAACACGAGCGTATAATCCTCTTTGACCGTCAGACACAAAACGATCCCCAGCAGCGTGCCGCGCAGGCTTTTTCGATCAAGCTGATCGAAGGTGAACAGCAAGAGCGGAATTCCAAACGATTCGGGCCGAAACGTTTTGAGGTCAATTTCGATATCCAGGAACTGCATCGGAAAATAGAGCAAATACGCGATCGCCACAGCAACGGCGGTCCGATCCGATCCTGTATGCCGCAGAGCCATCCGATACACGGGAATCGCCCCGAGTGCCAATGCCACGGTACTGGATGCTTCCATCAGCAGATGTGATGGCCAGATTGCATACAGAGGTAACAGAAAAAGATGGACGAACTGAATATGTTCACCCAAAAAAAGCCCGCGATCCAGGTAGCTTCTAAACCCTTTGCCGTGGAGCAGGTTCCACAGATGTTCTTCGTACATCGCCGAATCGCCATGCGGAATCAGCAGATTGAAATAGAGTCTCCAGTTCATCGTAGTGAAGACCGCAATGTAAAGTCCGCAGCACAGCCAAAACCAGCGTACCGGAACCGGACGGGATTCGGCCGCCAGTCTTTCTGCAGGTTTTACGTGAGATTGAAGCGTCAGGAAGGTTGTCAGCCAGCCAGCAAAACATCCCGCGAACCAGAACTGCGGAGTCACCGAAAAAAAACCCGTGAGACTGGCTGAACCGGTCGCTGCCGCCGCGATCCAGAGCCACTCCCACAGATCAAGAAGGCACCACCAGATCCAGCCGTACCAACCCCAACGTATGAGCGAATCCAGCCAACTGTGCCCCCGCCAGATTGCGAGCCATGCGGTTCCACCCAGCCAGGAAACAATCGCGATCGTTCCACAAACCATCAGCACCGACACGTAGGAAAGATTGACCGAGTCTTGTTGTGGGGTCGATGCCGACAGCGAATGGTGTAAGTCGACCAGAGACATCCAGGTCGCAGGGCTGATGAAGTTCGAGGAAAGTTGCCGTGACGACAGGCACGTTTGACAGCAGGTCGCGCTAAGAATCGTGCCGAGTGCGACCATGGCGACAGCAAACGCCACATGGCTCGGCGATCGGTTTGAGGGCAAGTGAGACATTGCACCATCGTAATTGGTGCAGTGCAACAGGTCGATCCACGAGGATCAAACGGAGCATCCAATCGCATTTATACAGAATTGCTCGCTGACAATGACTCCTCGAAAAACTTTGCGAAAAACGATCGAACGTGAATTCCGATAAACTCGGCTGACGATTCGGTTGACACAAAGAATTCGCACGGCATAATCTCAAGTATCATATGGTGTGCCCTCACTCAAGGATGGTCATTCGCC
>JANXOO010000483.1 GCA_025353525.1 Schlesneria sp.
CGATGAAGTAATCGCTCGTTCGATCTGCTGATTTTCCGAAGCCCGGTTTGCATGCAAGCCGGGCTTCGGTCTTTTTCATGGCGACATGCAGTCGCGATACGAACTAGCCGAGCCCACAAGGCCGGGTTATACTGTGCGACGCAGGGATTGAAGACAGTGACGCAGGCATGGTCGCTCAAAACGGGATGACTGTGACGGTGTTCATGCGTCGCCTTCGGAAGCACGCTTCTGGCCAGTGCTTCATTCATTGCCGCGAACAGGTGAAACTATGGTCGACGGAAATCGCCGAATGATTGCCGTGCACTCTGATCACAACATTCCCGATCATCACACAAGAAGGATCGAATCATGAAATCGCAAGCGAATCCGAATCAACTTGTCTGGTTGCTGTTTGGTGTCATCGGCGGGGTTTGCCTGGCCTACTTCTGGCCGCACGAACATGCTTTGGCGAGCGCCACAGACCGCGATGCGAAATTTGCGATCTGTACAGTCGAAACGGCTCCAACTGGCCCCGATGCGGTATTTGTTCTTGATTTTTCGACCGGTCGGCTTCAAGGGGCACTCCTGAATCCACAGTCGCTGACGTTCACCAACTTTTGGTACGCAAACGTCGCCACGGATTTCAAAGTTGGAAAATCAGGGAAGTACACGATGATTCCCGGAAGCGGATTTCTGAACGCTGGAAATCAGAACGCAGGGACAGGTCTGACCGTTGCCACGGGAGTGATCTATATCGGAGAGATCACAACCGGTCGAG
The DNA here is from genome assembly GCA_025353525.1 of Schlesneria sp. Taxonomy (GTDB): domain Bacteria; phylum Planctomycetota; class Planctomycetia; order Planctomycetales; family Planctomycetaceae; genus Schlesneria. The sequence continues at coordinate 758 of JANXOO010000483.1, forward strand.
TCGGCTGTTACCGGTTCGGCTATAGCAGCCAACGAGGGCAAATGGACCCAATCCCGCTGGAACCAGTCGCCGATTTCCCGTTCCGCGAAGTTCAATCGAAATAGGCTTCTGTCGACATCGTTTGAAATCGGGATCATTCCATACCGCGAGCGGAAAATATCATGACCCTGGGAAGGTCGATTTCCCCGTGTCTGCAACTCTCGCATCCCGTCGGCAAATGTGCAGTTCCGGAAAATTTTCGGATTTAAAACTTCCTTTTACTGCCTGAAATTTCAACTTCCGCATTGGTTGAAGGCGTCAAAGTTTCGACCCACAATGCATAAAAAAGGATTCGTTGCGCTATGCTTCAGGTTCGACTGCCCGACGGATCAATTGTCGAACATCCCGAGAATGCAACCGCATTTGACGTTGCCACTGCAATCAGCCCGCGTCTTGCCTCTGCATCCATCGGTGCCGTCGTTGCAGGGCAGGTGACGGATCTCACGCGACCGCTGGCCGAGGCAACTGCCGAGCGTCCGGTTCCGATTCAGCTGTTGACCGAGAAAGATGTCGCCTCTCTGGCGATTCTGCGTCACTCGTGCGCCCACGTCATGGCTCGTGCTGTGATGCGATTGTGGCCTGGCGTAGAACTCGCGTTTGGTCCGACGACCGGGCATGGCTACTACTATGACATCTCGTGCTCACACACAATCAGCGAAGACGACTTTCCGCGTATCGAAGCCGAGATGCAAAAGATCGTCGATCAGGCGGAACCGTTCGAGCGATTCGTTTGCGATCGCGACGAGGCATTAAAGCTCGTCGACGGTATGTCGCAATCTCTGAAAGTCGAACACATCAATACGGGTCTGGCCAGTCATCCGACTGTCAGCTTCTATCGGCAGGGTGAGTTCGTCGATCTGTGTCGGGGCCCGCACGTCCCCGATGCCAAACGAATCAAGGCCTTCAAGCTCCTGAGTGTTGCCGGAGCGTACTGGAAGGGGGATGCCAGCGGTCGACAACTTCAGCGGTTGTACGGCACCGCCTGGTTCTCGCAGAAAGATCTCGATGGGTATCTCGATCAGGTCAACGAGGCCAAACGACGCGATCATCGTGTGCTCGGCAAGCAACTGAACCTGTTCGCCATCAGCCAGGATGTTGGACAGGGTCTGTGCCTGTGGCTGCCCAAAGGTGCCATGATTCGCGCGACTCTCGAAGAATTCATCAAGAAAGAATTGATCGCGCGCGGGTATCAGCCGGTCTATTCGCCGCACATTGGTCGCGTCGACATGTACGAGACGAGCGGCCATTTCCCGTATTACCGCGAATCGCAATTTGCACCGATTTTCGGACACGATGCCGGGGCACTGGTTGATTACTGGGTGCGGCGGCTGGAAGCATTGATTGCCGAGGGAACTGCATTCTCGGCCGATGATGAAAAGAAGCTGGCCGATTCGGCGA
>JANXOO010000485.1 GCA_025353525.1 Schlesneria sp.
CCAAGTTTTCATCACCCTCGCGCAGCTCATTCATCGTGGAATCCGCCCAAAAACGTCAGATCAATGAGCTGCGCCCCGTTTCTTCCTGTTCCAACATCAGTCATCGCGTAGAAGAACACAACGGCCCTGCCGCCCCATGCAACGAGTGTGCTCCTGATATCAGCCCATGGGATCGCGTTAGGTGAGAGCCGCACTCAACGCGCCCATCCGCTATTTGGCGTCATCAGGCATTTCAGTCTCAATGACTGTGTGAAATCTGTTCGAGTAGCCGTGTGGCGACGTCGATTTTAGTCACCCTGCCGAATGCCTGCCAGCCTGGTACCGCGTTGACTTCGATGACGTAACAGAGGCCTGACTGGTCGTAGAGCAGGTCGACGCCCCCTATAAATGCGCCTGTTGTCACTGTGGCTCGCAATGCCAGTTCGATCTCTTGTGATGTTGGAGTATGGGGTTCGGCAATGGCGTCTCGCGCGACGTTCGTTCGGAAATCGTGTGGTGACCGGCGGCGCATTCCGCCGATGACCTGCTGGTCCAGAACCAGAATGCGAACGTCGAACCCGCCGTGATCGATGAAGCGCTGCAGATAGAGGACGCAGCCGAGTCGCATCAGCGTCCGAAATGTCCGATATGCCAAATCGGGATCGCTGACTCGAACGATGCCGCGACCTTCGGATCCGAAAAGCGGCTTGACGACGACATCGCGTCCGAGTTCGTCAAATGCGGCCAGTGCGTCGTCCTCGTGCTCACACACAATTGTCCGGGGAACGGGCAAACCGGCACTCTGCAATTTCGCCGTCGTCAGGTATTTGTCGACGGCACATTCCAGTGATCTCGGTGAATTGATGACTCGAACCCCCGCCGATTCCAGGCGACCGAGCAGGTCCATCCGATAGACAACTTGTTCGAGTGAACCTGGAGGCATTGTGCGAACCAGTATCACGTCAAAACGCGATGAGAGCGGTTGCTGGTTGCCTGCGTTGAATTCTCCCGACGAATCCAATGCCCTTCGCGTGGGGACGTGACTCGGCACCGGACTCGGGCGGGACATTCCAGTGATCACTTCCCCATGCTTTTCGGGTGAGTCAAATCCGTTTTGGACGAATTCAGGCTTCCTCGCGACTTCTGCCGAGGGGCCAACGGGATGATCGGGAACTTCCCCGTCAAACAAAACGGTAGCCGATGCTGACCGGTTCTTTGCAACCAACCTCGCAAAGTCGAGTCGTTCACATACATCGCCTCGACCGAGTGCCGCGCGTTCGAGATCGAGGTAGTACCAACTGGTCTCGCTCGCAAGGATGCCGATTCTCACGGGATCGCTTTCGTTTTTTTCCGCTCGCGATGCAGAATGAGGCATTGATCGGATGAATGTCTGAGCCGGTTACAACTGGAACGCTGCCAATGTCACTCGTTTCCGGGTGACCCGAGCGATGACCACGGCTTTGGCCCGGTTATTCTTCTGTGTCTTATTTCGTATCGATCCCGAACGATGTCCGCAGAATTGCTTCGTTGACTTTGCCCGCGACATGGACCCGACCGGTTTCGATGTTCTGGAACACGATTTGTGCGGGACTGAACAACAGTGGATCGATCTTGTAGAAGTCGCGACCGGCCGCTTCGAAGACTTCCAGGAACGGTCGACCGTAGGCCGACGACCCCGATGACGGGACTCGTTCTGCAATTTCGGCGATCGATTCGTCATCGCCAACGACCCAAAGCGTGACCCGAGCACCGTAGAGGATGGCGTCATTCGTCCGACCGATCCCTTCCAGGTCATTTTTGGCGACGGGCGGAAGTGGTGCCGAACCATAGGCGCTTCGGACGCGGTTCACGTCGAATCCCAGTTCGTGCAGTTTGTGCATAGCCGTTTCGATGGATCTGGCAACGACCTGCAAATTCCCCGCGATACTGGATGTCGGAGCGACGCACAGCACGACATTTTCGGGTTCGGTTTCGGTGGCGTTCGCGATGTATTCAAAGATGTCCGCATCGGGAAGTTTGCTCGTTTCGAGAACTCCGACGACCTGATCGGCCTCTTCGCGATACCACAACTTGTCGAACAGAGCTTCCTTTGCGGCGGCGGCGCGCATCGGGCCAGAGCCCATCGCGAAGAATTTGCCGACGTTGATCTGCCACCCGGCATACTGGCTGAACAGGCATGCAGCGACAGGCGAATCAGTCTCGACGGCAATATAAGGCCAACCGATATCGCCGATCATTCCGGGTGAAACCGAGATATCGGCCAACCCCGACATGCAGATTGCTGCCAAGGCAACCC
>JANXOO010000836.1 GCA_025353525.1 Schlesneria sp.
GATCGGATATTTTCAGCAGACGGTACGGATTTCAATCGCGGGTGAACTGCCACCCAGACGAACATCCGCCCTGCTGCGGATCATGACAGACGACCCGGATGTCCCGGAACTGCGAATCCCGTTGCTGCTACAAGGCCAGGAAATTCGCGTTACAGCGGAAGACGATCACGGACTGGATCACGAGCGAACCAGGACAGTTGACCCGGTTCCAGTCGATCCGTCGTCGGCAGAGACCAGCGTTGATGCCGTTCAGAAATAGGCGATGCATCTGCACACGGTTTGTCCAACGGTAATTACGAACGCCGACTGTGGCCATAGATCGCCATTTGTTACGAGTGGCCACCAGCTAGATTCCGACCAGTACCGGAATTTGCTACAAAGGCGACTGGCAGGAATGGAAATACCGGTTGCGGAAAAAGTCGGGAAGGCACCAGGAAGACCTGGAGTCGGTCCCCGTTTTTCATCCCCGGTAAAATCTCAAATTCCGGTCGCCAAAGCAGATCTTGGCCATCTCTGACAAACAGAATCAGGAGTCCGCAGTGTCCGTCAAACCCTGGGGCGGTGCTTTCGAAGAGCAAACCGACCCGCGCGTTGAAAAATTTACCGAATCGATCTCATTCGACTACAGGCTGGCCACGGTCGATATCCGGGGCTCGCAGGCGCATGCGCGAATGCTCGCCACAACCGGATTGCTGACGCACGACGAGTGCCAGCAGATCGTCAACACGTTGAACGACATCGGATCCGAAATCAACCGGGGCGAAATGGCGTGGAAGACGGAACTCGAAGACATTCACATGCACATCGAATCGGCACTCATCGCGCGAATCGGTGATGTGGGTCGAAAACTGCATACGGCTCGCAGCCGCAACGATCAGGTGTCGACCGATCTGAAACTTTACGTTCGCGAATCGATGACCGCGATCGACGGGATGTTGCTTGAACTTCAGCGAGCGTTCGTCGACCGATGCGAACCTGACGCTGATATTGTGCTCCCTGGCTATACGCACATGCAGCGAGCCCAGCCCGTGATGGCCGCCCACTATTGGCTGGCCTACTGCGAGAAATTCCAGCGCGACCGCGAACGGGTTGCCGATTGCCTGAAACGGGTCAATGTTCTCCCTCTGGGTGCTGCGGCACTTGCAGGGACATCGCTGCCGATCGATCGCAAGGAAACGGCACGGTTATTGGGTTTTAACGGTGCATCCGACCCGGCCACAGAAGCGTCTTCCGTTGCTGCGAACAGCCTGGATGTATCGAGTGATCGCGATTTTATGGCCGAATCGATCTTCGTCCTGTCACTGGTTGCCGTCCACCTGAGCGGATGGGCCGAAGAATGTCGCGGTCTCATCGCCGATTGTCGCAGCACGTGGTCGGCCGTTCTCGAGCGGCTCGAGAG
>JANXOO010000524.1 GCA_025353525.1 Schlesneria sp.
CTTTCTTACGGGTTGTGTTCAAGCCGACGACCTTGATTGATCGATCAGAAAGAACGGATTTGTGCCATCGCCGGACTTGAAGCCGTCGAAGCATCGCCACGGGCAACTAAAGCACCCCAAAGCCCCTATTTATTCAAACTCAGCCGCAATCGTGCGGTGATACGGAAACTGCTTATGTACGAAGCCAGTTTTGGATTGAAGCGTCGACCATTCGCCGCAACTCCTGATGCCACGTGCTTTTTGACCGCTGGTCCAGTCCAGGCGGCATTCGATGAAATTGTCGTTTGTGTCGAGCAAGGGCAGGGGATCGCCGTGTTGACGGCGCCGGCAGGGATTGGCAAAACACTTCTCTGCGAACGGTTGCGCAGCGAACTCGACGACCGGTTCGAAACGGTCTTTTTGCGTCATGCGAGTTTTCTGACCCGCCGCGCTCTGCTCCAAACTGTTCTTTGCGAATTGAATCATGCCTACCACCATCCCAGCGAACAGGAATTGCGTCTCGAACTGCTTCCGGCGATTCGAGCACTTCAGCCCAAGCGCGAAGCACTCGTTCTGATCTGTGACGAAGCCCATCAGCTGACTGACAGTCTGATCGAGGAATTGCGGATTCTGGCTGATTTCGCCGAATCGGGTCGACCACTCGTCCGACTGGTTCTTGTTGGCCAGTTATCTCTGGAAGAAAAGCTGGCTCAGCCAAGCCTTGAAGCTTTCAATCAGCGAATTCGGGCACACGTCAACCTGCCAACATTTGATCGGGAAGGCTCAAAAGACTACATCGACTACCGATTGACGTGGGCCGGTGGACGGACGGACGAAATATTTACACCTGCAGCACTCGAATTGATTTCTCACGCCAGCGACGGCATCCCTCGTTGCATCAATCAATTGGCCGACCACACACTGTTACTTGCTTTCGTCGCCGAACAACGCCCTGCCGGTGAAGGCCTTGTCCGCGAAGCCCTGAACGATTTGCGTCAATTGCCACTGCACTGGAACGAATCTTCCACTTCCCGATCGGACGAAGATCACGCCCGACAGAATCAGCACGGTGCCCTGGACTTCGAGTCGCCACCTGAATCGCATTCGATCAGCGATTCATCGGGGTACCTGCAACCGGCGATTTCCGGCAGAGGGTATTCCTATGAGCCAGCGCCGCTCGACAAAAATGCGACAGGGATCGAGGGTCTGACCCGATCAGCGGACGCAGAAAATGCGGGCGATTATGAAGTGGGTGCCGACGCCGACCCTGTTTCATTTCCATCGCCATCGGCCGTCGATTCATCGGAAATACTGGACCAGATCTCTGTGAAAATCGGCAGCGATGACTGGCGTCACACCGTCGATCTGTTCAGCCAAACTGCTAACGGAGTTTCCTTCGAATCGTCACTCGCAGCATCGCAGTTCGAATCTGCCGGCAGTTCGAGTTCCGTGAATAAGGGGCAAGACCTGACGGTGCCGGGCCATTTTCATGACCTGGTACGAGATTCGTACATCGCCGCCGAAAGAAACGGGCTGTTAAAACTCAACGAACAGCGACCGGACGAGGAATTTAACTCGCATTCCAACGCGGCGAATATCTTCGGAAATTCACTGACATTTTCGGACTCCTGGGGTTCGGTTCCATCAATTATTTCGAGTGGCCTGGCGGCACCAGAACATTACTCGGGTGTGTTTCACGAGGAGGTCATCGTTGACCGATACGCCTCGATCGATGCGGGATTCACTCCTCCGTCAATACCGGTTCCGGACACGACAAATCGTGCCGAAGTTCACACCGATCACACACAATTTCAGAATTGCGAATTCCCGCAAGTCGCGGTTCATTCGAAGGCTGGCGGTTGTGAGGTTCAGGACTTCACCGATTTGGACGAGAGTAATTCTCTGGTCCTCAATCGGGATACCGCCGTATCAGTCAGCCACGATCCGCTCGATATGGTCCTGGATGCCGTCCACAGCCTGATCGAAGTCGTCACCGACAACAATCGTGAGGCCTCGCACGAATCGCAGCCTCTGACGTACGCGTTTTGCAGTGTGAAAGAGTCAAACGCATCGACGAACAAAGACTCTGCCGAACCGCAACGTGCCGACGACACTGATCGGGAATCGGTTTATCGACTTTCAACACCTCGTGTCTCCCCGGCATGGGAAGCGGTAGAAACAGAACCGGTTGATGAGAAATCAACGTCACGGCCGTTCCGTTATCTGTTCAGCACACTTCGACGCAAGCAGCAGGAACGGTCGTAAGTCGACAGGCGGCAACAAGGATGCCGGTAGAAAAACGGGGCCGCGTCCCGCCGGATGTCAATTGGCTTTGAGCCATTACCATCACCACAATTCACCTTCGAGGGTGGCGACGGAGAACAATCCCGATCACGTACGAAACGAACGGAACTGACGGGTGCAATCCCGTTTTGCGTGAG
>JANXOO010000529.1 GCA_025353525.1 Schlesneria sp.
TGAGCGGTTTGAGGCGCTAGTTCCGCAAGTGCTTCAATTGCGAGTTTCGCTCTGCCCATCGCGTAATGTTCCAGCGCGTGTCCGAGGCTGAAGAGAAATAGCAGCAATGCTCCTTCGCCCCATTGTCCAAGTGTCGCGGCACCGATTGCTGCCACGAGCATCAGAAAGTCGATCTCAAAACGACCAGCGCGAATATTTTCGATTGCTTCTGAAAGGGTGAAATAGCCACCCAGGAAATAAGCAATCAAGTACAAACCCCAGGGCAACCACGGTGTGACAACCGTCAACACAGATAGCAGCCATCCCAGCAAAAGAAACGCGCCGCAGAGCAACGAAAAGACCAACTCGGTCTTTTCTCCAAATAGACCGCCGTGTTGGTGTTCGTGACCATGTTCTGTGCTGCAAGACTTGGGACCAGTTCCAAAAACATCATCCTGCGTAGCTCTCTTTGTTTCCTCAACGATTCCTACACCGATAGTTTGTAGTTCTACGCGAAGCGCCGCTTCGTCAATTACTTGACGATCAAACTCCACACGCAATATTCCAGCGGGAGACACAACGACTTCCAGCACTCCTCTGATCCGCTTCGCTCGTGACTCGACGGTTCGCGACTGGCGAGCATGCATCGGTTCCGATTTGAAGAGTACATGCCCAAACCGCTTCTCCAATTCCGCACCTGCACGTCCCGCCAAATCGCGTACTTGACCAATCGACAGTCGCTGTGGGTCATAGTGGATGCAGATTTGTTCTGAATCTTTGACCTTCGTATCCGGAACATGGGCAGTCTCAATCCCGTCCTTTGATTTCAGAAGTTCCACAAGCCGTAGCACGCAAGCGTCGCGCACGTCTGGAACAGAGGGAAGCAAGAGACCAATTTCAATCCGCGATTTTTCTATCATTCTTTCCGCACTCCGCTTTTTGGTTCGACGCATGCGAAATCGACAGAGCGAATTTTCACCAACGCCCGAATCCAATTGACGACCAAAAAGGGTAAGTCATTTTTCCCTGAAGCTTCTAAACTACTTCGAGGAGACCAGAATTCACGGCTGAGTGATGGGGATGCGAACAGAACGAGGTTCGTCCGTCAGTCCCTCTGATTCCGGAACAGGGGCGGGGGGATAATCTGCGACTTTCGGCTGTTCCTGTGCCTGAAACAGATTCCACCCCCCTTCAGTCACCTTGAATTTGTACATGGCGGGTTTAAGTGAATAGCGAACATCGCCCGCTGGTCCGCCAGACCCGAACGCAATCGTCCACAATCGATCGTTTTGGATCGTTTGAGTTTGCCCCGGCTTGATGGAATACGGAATGTCGTTCAGCGTAAAGCTCACGACTCCGCCGGAATCAGTGGGATTTACGATCGTGATGGTGCCCACCTCCGTCGCACGCCCTACGGGCACAGCAGAGGGAACAATGTTCGACGGAACAACATTTTGCACGACGACTGCCGTTGGGGTGAAACTCGTTCCACTGTTGTAGTAGCCCCCTGCGAACGTGGGAGAGTAGCCGTAACTTCCATAAACGACGCCATGCGAGTGATGATGGTGTCCGGAAGGGTATCCTGCGGCGTACGGTACTCCAGCATGATGATGATGGTGGTGGTGATAGTGCTGCGCTTCAGATTTCTGGGCAGACATGATGACGATCATTGTTGCGGTGACATAGCCGATAAAGTTTCGTTTCCAGAGTTCAGTCATGGTGTTCCTGTTTTCAAATTGAAATTTCCGGACTTCATACTTCTACGGATCTGTTTGAGCGAATGTCCTTCAAGTCTGTACTTGTTCCGTTAAACGTTTGGCCGCTGAGCCACTGAATCGCCAGAACAAGCCAGGATGGACAACGTATTCGCAGATTGTGGATGTAACGAGGCCACCGAGGATGACGGTCGCCACCGGATACAAAATCTCTTTACCGGGCTGTTGCCCCCCAAGCACCAACGGAACGAGCCCGATTCCTGCCGTAAGAGCTGTCATCAGGACGGGAGCGAGCCGTTCCAGACTGCCCCGCAAAATCATCGCTGCGGTGAAATCTTCACCTTCTTCTCGCATTAGGTGCAGGTAGTGCGACACCAGCAGGATTCCGTTTCGCGCGGCAATGCCGCCGAGCGAAATGAAGCCGACCATCCCCGCGACCGTCAAAGTTTGACCCGTCAACCACAGCGCGACCGCTCCTCCAACGAATGCCGTTGGGAGAGCGAGCATGATTTGCAGCACGATACGCGTGGAGGGAAACTGTGTGTACAGAACCAGGAACACACCGGCGAGCGATACGAGACTGAGAATTGAAATCAGCCGAGTCGCTTCTTGTTGGGCTTCGAACTGTCCGCCGTACTCGATGAAGTAGCCTTCAGGAAGCTTGACCTTCTCCTTCACAGCCGCCTGGATGTCGCCGACAACACTTCCGAGGTCACGGTCAGTCGTATTGCCTCGAATCGTGATACGACGTTTGGTCCGCTCATGGCTAATTGTGTTGGGGCCAGCTCCATCGTAAACATTTGCAACCGCTTCGAGCGGGATATGTCCGCCGCTTGGCAAACCAATCACGAGCCGCCGAATCGCATCCACATCGGTGCGATACTGGTCATCCATTCTCACCACCAGATCGAAAGTGCGCGCGCCCTCCAGGATCGTCGAGACGGTGCGGCCATTCAGAGCCGTTTCAATGAGCCGGTTCACATGCCCTGGAGTCAGTCCATTCAAAGCCAGTTGCTCTCGATTCAACTCAATCCGAAGTTGTGGAATCAGAGTCTGAGCCTCGACCACAGGTGGCGCCAGCCCAGGAATACCAGTGATCGCCGTCTTGATTTCGTTCGCCGTCTTTCTGAGCGTGTCTAGGTCATCACCATACACTTTGATTGCGATCTGAGCCGACACCCCAGAAAGCATGTGACTGATGAGATGGGCCAGCGGCTGTTCGGCCTCGTACTGAATTCCGGGTATCGCTTCGAGATCCTTCCGCAGGATTGCGAGCGCTCCTTGACGCGATACACCGCTGTTGGGATTCATCGAGACGATATACTCCGTCACGTGTACCCCCTCTGCATGTTCGTCCATCTCCGCCCGACCACTACGACGGACGAGAGCCTTGATGAGCGACTTGTCTTCGGCTCGACCTTCACTCGTCTTGGAAAAGAGGTAGTACGGGAACGAAGGCATCGCAGCGTGGCTCGATCCTTCCCCGTCACCGCTCTTGTTGGCTGCCATGTGCTTCCGAAACGCTTTGTCCACCATGCGTGTAACTCGGTTCGATGTCTCCAAAGACGATCCTGGCGGAAGTGTGATATTGACCTGCGCAGCTCCCTCGTCGAACGGCGGCAGAAAGTCGGTACCGAGACTCATAACGAGGACACCGCTGCCCAGGATCGCACCGAATACAACCGTCAGAATCAATTTCAACCCGAGCGAGTCCAAGCTGAAGTGGATGACCGGTGTAATACATCGTTTGAGAAAGCGAAGTAGAAAACTATCGGCATCATGTGGGTCAACTCCATGTGCGTCAGCACCGTCACCTGCCGCAGCTTTCGCAGCAGTGAGCTTTCCCTGGCGTTCGATTTGACCGGCCAACAGCAAGCTGCCAAGTACTGGCGTCACGGTCAGTGACACCAGTAGCGATGCGAGAATGGAGACAATATAGGCCACACCCAAGGGTGCGAAGAGCCGACCTTCAACTCCCGACAGTGCGAAGAGCGGGAGGAACACGAGAATGACAAGCATCGTCCCGAAAACGATGCAACCTCGAACCTCAATACTGGCGTGATAGATCACATCGAGTGAAGGCTTGGGCTTCGCCAGCCTCGCGTTCATATGTAAGCGACGAAAAACATTCTCGATATCAACAATTGCATCGTCGACCAGCTCCCCCATCGCCACGGCCAAACCGCCGAGAGTCATGACATTGATTGACTGACCGGAGAAGTAAAAGACCAGGCCGGTAATGACGATTGACAGTGGAATGGCGGTGAGAGTGATCAGCGTCGTCCGGACATTCATCAGGAAGAGAAAGAGGATAATGAGAACGAGAATGGCCCCATCGCGCAGTGCCTCAAGAACATTGTGAATGCCGCGATCAATGAACTCGCGCTGCTGATAGATTTCAGATTCGATTTCAATGTCATCGGGTAGTGACGGCTTCAATTCAGTGAGTGCGTGAATGATCTTGTCAGTCAGCGCGCGGGTATCGGCCGTCGGCTGTTTTGCGATGGTGATTACGACGGCCGGTAGTCCGTTCACGGATGAGTCACCACGCTTGACCTGCGGTTCCTCGACAACTCGGGCCACGTCGCGTACTAGCACCGAGCGCTCACCGTGGGATCTCACCACGAGTTGTTCAAGATCGGCAAGTGACTTAACGCGGCCGATTCCGCGTATGAGGTACTCCAGCGATCCTCTTTCCTGGTAACCGCCCGTAGCGTTTTCGTTGCTTTCTCTGAGCGCCTTTTCGACTTCGTCCAGCGTGATATCGAACGCCTGCAATTTCGCAGCATCAACTTTGACCTGATATTGCTTGCGTCCACCACCCATCGTGATCACCTGGGCCACACCGGGAATCGTCAACAAACGAGGTCGTACGGCCCAGTCGGCTAACGTGCGGACTTCCATCGGAGGCGTTGATCCATCTTTACTGTAAAGACCAACCATCACGATCTGTCCCATGATGGACGAGATCGGTGCCAGTTCCGGCTTAACGGTTTCCGGAAGCCGATCGCGCACGACGGCAATGCGTTCGTTGACGATCTGACGCGCAACGTAGATGTTGGTGTTCCAACCAAATTCGACATAGATGACGGAAAGACCAATACCGGAAGAACTGCGCACGGCTTCCACTCCCGTTGCGCCATTGAAGGCCACTTCCAGCGGCAGAGTGACCAGCGTTTCGACCTCTTCGGGCGACAAACCCGGACACTCCGTCATCACGGTCACGCGAGGACGCGTGAGGGATGGAAAAATGTCAATCGGAAGCGATGCCATTGTGATCGACCCTGCGACCAGCGTGATCAGCGACAGACAAACGATCAACATCCGGTTGTGCAAAGCAAATTTGATGAGGGAATTCATGATCGTTTTCGATTCGTCTCGCGAGAATTCGACTGATTCGTTCACTTCGTCTTCAGGCAGAATTCACAAGTTAGCGGGGAAGTTCATGCGTCGGACGTCGGTGTTTCGGACCTAGTGGTTGTGTCCTTCGTGACTATGGCCACCGCCCCCTCCCTCACCGAGCTTCTTCTTCAATTCCAAATTCAGTTGATATGCGTGATTCTTGGCGACGACATCAAAGTCAGGCATGAGTGTGCCGTCGTTCTTAACGACCGCTGTTCGCGCATCGAGATGCTCGATCACCACGGCGATTCGTTCCAATCGCTTGCCATTTGATCGGAACACATACGCGTCCACCCCCTCCTGAACGATCGCCTCTGCTGGAAGGACGATCCGCTGGGCAAGTTTCTCTACGGGGATTGACAATCGAACCCGCTGGCCCGGCCGAAAAAGCCAGGCATGGTAGACGATTCCATCATCGCTGGGCGTCTCGCGCAAAACCTGATTTACTAGTTGAATATGAAACTTTTGAATGCGACTAAGGCCATCGACCGTACTTTCGAGGTAGCGAATCTTTAAGTCGTCGCGCGTCAAAGGAGTACCATCAGCCGTTTCAAATGTTGCAGTCACCGCCCATTTTTCCTGCATCGTGTGCAGAATCATCGGCGAGTCTCGCTCGAATGCCTGGCCAGTCAGGTCAAGTTCCGTATGCAAGGCCAGTTCGACTAAGACGTCTCCCGGTTGAACGAGTTTGCCTGGGAAGACAGCGATTTGTTCAACCGAATAGATGTGGTCTTTCGGTTCGATGTCATCGGCGTGTTCATTTACCAGTGCCGCCGTCATGATCCGGGGAGTGCGGCGGTGCGGCAGTTCTAGAAGCGTCTTGGCGTCGAGCGTTTCGACCTTGCCTCCGGGAACGCGCACTGTGAATTTGCGGATCAATATCTTTGAGTCGACGATGGTGCCGATCTGCTCCGGCGCGAGCCCCCGCACAAGCAACTCTTGCGTCTGGACGAGTTGCTGCGATTCAAGCCGCCGCCGTTCATACTCTTTCTCAATCTTGTTCTTGGCGGGGAGCGAACCACTATCGACCAATGGAGTGATTCGTTTGAGTTCGATGTCGATCAGTTCGATGTCCTGCAAGGTTCTCAACAGCGCAGCCTGTGCTGTGGTCAGCAACTCGCCTGTCGGCTGAATATCCATCAGCGGGTCACCGGGCCGAACCGACTGGCCTGGAAAGATGTGTAACTTCGTCACGATCCCCGCAACGGCGGCCGGAATGCGTCGTTCGCTGTGCCCTTGTTGTTCTGAGACGATTCCCGGAATCTGAATCGTGCGCCAATAATCCGTAAGGGCAATCTCAGTCATCTCTAGACCAAGATTCTCGCGTGCCTGATCGGAGAGTGTCAGTACAGCCTTGGCATCCGCACTCCCGTGGTTGTGTCCGGCATGATCGTGTCCTGCGTGCTCGTCAGCCTCGGCCGCTGGCGATTTGGCGACGCCACGTGCGTGATCGAACCAGTTCTGCCATTGAGGTCTGGTCAAGTAGGTCGTTGTACCAAGGGCGACCAATATCCCTGCACCAATCGCAATGCGTTTCAGTCCAGTCATCATGGTCATTTCCTCGTTTTCAGCGCCGAACTATCGACTTGGTTGATGCGACGCCAGAACGGGCGACAGCGTGCAACTTTTGCGTCATCGATTTCTCGTACTCGAATAAACCTTGGCGGTGCGAGGTATAGTGAAATATGTAGAAAACCCACCCGGCGGCAACGTCTGGACGGACTTCATCCGCCGAGTGGGCCTGCTCCGGCTTGCGCCGGAAACAGTTCGATTATTTTTTTGTCTTGGGTTCATCTTTGTGATCGTGGTCTTCGTCTAGCTCGATCTTGGCCGAGAACGGCTTGCCATCAATCTTGAGCATCAAGCGAGGATCGCTGCCCTTGTGATGCAGATCTTCCACGAATTCTTTGTCCTTCAGAGTGAACATTGACGACATTCCAGCGGGATCGGTCTTCTGAGATTTCGCTTTCAGCTTGAAGGTCTCGGGCTTACCACCATGTTTCAGAGTCACAGTGATCTCTTTGGCTGGGATCGCGACATAATTTTTGACTTCTCCATCAAGCAAGTAGATCGACACCGTGTTTGTCTTTTCGTCTAAGACGAATTCTGCGTGATATTCCTCTTCACCCAGCTCGATCAATGTTCCCTTGTGCGGACCGACTTCGGCATGTTCGTGAGCATCGGTCTTCGCCGCAGGCGGAGCACCGATCGCTTGCGCGGCCATCGTCAAGGCGCAGATCGTTGCAAACATGAGTGCGTCCAACTTTTGAATGGCTTGGAAATACATATTTCTTCCTTGGTATCAGCAGGTTGGGCTGGGATGACGTGACGCGGGCCTTCATCACAAAATGAAGTCAAAATACGCGCAGTCACAGGCGGCCGCCTCAGCCCCATAGGTCGAGTGACTTTCTCACCGTTCATTACGGGAGGTCACGTCAAAGAGAATCACAGCGCGGACTGACACCGTCGGTCAGTTGATGAGGCGCGTGAGCGAAGAGCCGCCTAGATACGATAGACGCAAAGCGCCGATCGTTGCGGGCACGAAATAAATGGCGAATCTGAACCAATAGCTTGGCGATTCTCTGCCGCTAGCGAGGCCATCGCGACCCGAAACGACAGATCAAACATCCCAAGAACAAAGCAGTAGTCCACTACTGGCAGCGAAATCTCCGCACGCGGTGCCGCGACGAAGAAAATATGGGTTCCAATACAAAAGTGGTGCTGATGCGAATGATCGCACGGGCAGCCCTCGTTATCAGAATCGTCCGAGGCGGGCGTAGGTGAATGTTCGTGATGGCATCTGTGAGAATGGAGCTCATCATGGACATCTGCGACGGCACAGGCGGGCTCTTGAGTGGAATGATCCTGGTCACATGTGTGCTTTCCCATCCCACTGCAACAGCACATAAAAAGCTGAGCAGCGAAGACGCCAAGCATCACCAATGAAACCAAACGATTCAAATCCAACTCCTCGTAACCATGCCGGATTATGCGTTTTTACCAAATCCTGTCAACTCCGGACCTTCAAACTCTCCCAAGAAGTAGCACTATCCATACCAATCGGTTGTTCCGACCAATCGCCTTTAATTTCCTTTGGTAATCACCACGCATCCGCAATTTCTGCCATCGAGATGACTGCACCGCGCCATCCATTGCACAACCCTAAAGTGACTAGTCCATTCCAGATGCGCACCGTCTGGCACCACAACCTTGAAAGCATCACCTTCCAATTTGCGCCGCAGGCAACAATTGCTTCGAGGCGCGGTCTGAAACTTCATTGAGCAATGCGCGCTGACGCTGTGCAGAGCCCCCCGGTTGTGTTTGGATGGCCGACCCGATAGCGGCTGGGTTCAGTCCACCTGTAAGTTGTAACCCGTTGATTTCGGTGACGACTTTGTGAAGTTCCGTCAGTGCCTCAACGTAGGCCATTTGACTTTCAAAATACGATTGTTGAGCAACGAGAACGGGTGCAAATGCGGTTTCTCCCGCTACATAGAGTTCCCTCGCGAGTTTCAGGTTCTCCTCGGTGTTCGGCAGGATTCCCTGCTTGAGTCTCTGAGACTGTCGAAGGCTTGACTGGTAACGTCGGAAAGAATCGGCCAGTTGATCACGAAGGACCAATTGCACTCGGCAAATCTCGTTTTGGTCGGTCCGAATGTCCGCTGCCGCCTTGTCGATGTTTCCTTGATTTCGATTGTAGAGTGGTAGCGGAAGGGCCACGAGAGTACTCGCTGTCGTTGACTGAGTTGCCTTATCGTATTCGACCACGGATTGCAGCGTGATATTGGGGATCGCCTGAGCTTGGGCCAATCGATATACGGCTCTGCCGTGATCCAATTCCGATTCAGTCGACCTCAACTGAGGGCTTCGCGATAGCAATTCCTGCCAGCAGGTCTCCAGATCAAGTCGGGGTACATCATCGGCAAGATCACCAACGAGCGGAATTGGCTGCATGGGTGACGTTCCAATGATGGTGGCGAGCTGTTCCCAAGCGGCGGAATAGCGGTACTCGGCATCTTCACGACTTAATTGCACGGTCTCGAGTTGCACCTTGGCTTGAAGAATGTCGGATTTCGTTCCTTGTTTGGATGTAAATAGTCGCTCGGCTGTCTGAAGGTTTTCTTCTGCGATTTTCTCCAATTGACGAGATACCGCGATTGCCTCTTGCGCTCCCAGAACTTCGTAGTAACGAATCTTGAGATCGTTCAGAACGCGCATGGCTTGGGCTTCTCGATCCCACTGGAACCGCTTGATCTCCTGCGATGACGCCTGTTGATCTAAAGCAAGTTTATGCGCAGTGACGAATTCTTGGCTCATAAAAACACCATTGGACTGCTTGACCGAGGCATTTGAGGCACTACCGTTCAAATATCCAATTTGAGGGTTGGGATAGAGTCCGGCTTGCCGATAAGTTCCTTCCTCAACTTCAATTGCCGCCTGAGCCTGGGCCAGAGTCGGATTGGTTTGAAGTGCGAGGGCTTCCAGTTCGGCGAGTGAAATTTCGTGAACTGCGGGGATCGTTTGCGAAGACGGTAGGATTTCAGATTGTGGTAGTTGCTCCACAATACTGTCGGCGCGCGGAGGAACGTCAGAAATCTGATCCTCTTGGACTGAAGCGAGTCGAATCACTTGCCGTCCGGGCGCAGTCGAATCTTCCGCCGCGATCTCCGATTGTCGAGCCCGGTTTTCTGATGCTACCTCAGATTCCGGGATCGTATTGCGCGGTCGCGTCGATGTAACTCCGCCTCTACTGGCACGCGATGCGTTGCAGCCGCTTTGGAACCCAAGACATGAGAACCCGACGAACAATAGCAGCGCACGCCGCGCTACCGTCCCGTGGACGAGCGTCCCTGTGTGCATAATGCCCAAGCTTCCATGTAGGGCGTTTCGCCGGTTCGGTCTTCGACACGCAACCAGCCTTGCTGTCCGTCCAGATTACGTTTTCGACCAATCCACCGTGAGTTACTCACTCAGACGCGCGATCCCTACCGTAAGAGGAAGAACCGTCACAGTTTGCCCGTTTGAGATCTCCGAATGCTCATCTTCAAATGCAACAAGCCGTCGTCGCACGGAAATTCCGTGAGGACATGATCGCGAATGTCGGCGTGCCTTTCGGCCATTCAATCGACTTGCCTGAACCGGCATTGATTGCCGAAGCGGTACGCGACTGCGTGGTTTCAAAAAGCAAATCGGCTTGCGTTGGCTTAATCAAAGTTACGGTCGACAGAGCCGTTCAAGGGCGATTTCACCTTTTTTGGTGCAACCGCATTTTCCGTTGCTTTGCGTGGGCGAATCGCCAAATTTTTGAGTATTCAAAATTGTTGTTTGCACTAAACGAAATTCGTGGTTAATATCGCTCGAAATTGAGATGGCTTGATTCGAGATGTTCATCTCCAGCCCCCTTCCAATTAACTCTTCTCCGAATACTGTGAGACTCAAAATGCCCGGCACTTTGCGATCAGACGTTACGTCAAAGCCGAATTGCCGACGCGGATTCACGCTGATCGAACTACTGGTCGTGATTGCGATTATCGCTGTATTGATCGCCTTACTTCTGCCAGCGGTCCAGCAGGCGCGAGAAGCTGCAAGACGGACTCAGTGCAAGAACAATCTCAAGCAAATCGGGTTGGCACTTACGAATTACGAATCGTCATTCGGAACATTGCCACCCGGCTACGTTTCAGGTGTTGGAACGCCTGATCCACGGACGGGAGATTCGGGACCTGGCTGGGGATGGTTGGCAATTCTTCTTCCATATGTGGACCAGGCGCCGTTGCAGCAGTCGTTGAATTGGAATCTTCCCTGCTGGGATTCGGCGAACAGCACCTTGGTAAAAACCGTCATACCGATGTTTCTCTGTCCGACAGCCACCAATCGAGAAAACACGGTAGGGATCACCGATATCAATCTCAATGTTCTCAATGGCATTTACTTTGGTCGCGCCAATTACGTGCATAATGTTGGGTGGAATGACATTTGGAGTTCCCCAGCAAACACCGACTACACTGATCCCGAACGGGGATGCACTGGAGTGATGTTCCGGAACAGTTCGATCCGTTACCGCGATGTAACGGACGGGCTTACGAATACAGTTTTTGTTGGTGAAAGATCTCCGTATCTGGCCGATGCGGT
>JANXOO010000560.1 GCA_025353525.1 Schlesneria sp.
CACGAAAGCCGATGCAGATTTTCAGCGTGCCAATGATCTCAAATCTGAAGAGGATGTGAATATGCCCGCACAGACAACGCTTGTCAGTTCGCTTCTACAGAAACACTTTGAGCCGACACCCGTTGACAATTTGACCATCACGGAGCGCAAGTTTCCCTTGCGCATCCGGGCTGATTTGCAAAGGGGTATTGACAGCCTTGTGGACAAGATGGAAGTCACTCACTTTTTTGGTATACGCAAACAGAATGCCCATCAAGGGATAAACTTCACAGACTTGTTGGTGCGGGATCGACGTGATCCGGCTATCTCAGTTCCTCCGCAATTTGAGGAATACGATATCGGTGAGGAGCAGCCAATCCGTTGTCTCAAAGAAGGGCTTTGGTTGCTTAGCGATATGGGAGCTAGATTTGCATTGTTTTTGGAACCGCAGTCGCAATTCTTACATTCAGATCGCATTAGCATGCAATTGGCGACGATTAATGATGAGGGTGGATCGAAGCTTTCACAGCAATTCTTTCGACGATTGGAACTAGCCGTTCAGGAATCCCGCTCTTATCGAGGAAAAATCCTCTCGTTAGAGGCTCAAGGAAACTACAGCGGTACTTCAACCGGAATCAAGGTCCACAAGCTGCGAACCGTCCAACGAGAGCAGGTCATTTTGCCTCAACAGACTCTTGAACTGCTTGATCGAAATGTCATTCACTTTGTTCGTGAACGGCCACGCTTGTTAAAGCTCGGCATGGCAACCAAGAAAGGACTGTTATTTTACGGGCCACCCGGCACTGGTAAGACGCACACGCTGCATTATCTCGCAGGAGCTTTAGAAGGGACAACAACTCTTCTGATCTCCGCTGAACAGGTTGCATTGCTCGGTGAATACATGACTTTAGCCCGCCTCCTCCAGCCAAGTATGGTTGTGATAGAAGATGCGGACTTGATTGCACGAAGTCGTGAAAACATGGACAGCGCATGTGAAGAAGTCCTGCTCAATAAACTTTTGAACGAAATGGATGGGCTTCGAGAAGACGCAGACATCTTATTTATCCTGACAACGAACCGCCCAGAAGCGATTGAAGCCGCACTTTCTTCTCGACCGGGACGAATCGATCAGGCGATTGAGTTTCCGTTTCCCGACGAACAAGGTCGTACGAAGCTCGTGCGTCTCTATTCACATAGCGGTCATGTACCGGATGATGTTGTACAAGAAACCGCAAAGCGGACAGAAAATGTGAGTGCAGCATTCATCAAGGAACTCATGCGCCGTGCCACTCAGTTCCAACTTGAACGAGATTGTTCTTCTGCGATGTCGATAGGTGATGTTGACAATGCGTTGGAAGAAATACTCTTCAAAGGTGGCTCGTTAAATCGAAAACTGCTCGGTGGGAAGCCGGACGGATGAAAGTCTCACTATTGAAGGACGGATGAATTCGATCAAATTTAATTTCGCTTATTCTGGTTTTTCAACACAAGCCTCATGGCAAAGCTTGATTTCAAGTCGTTCGACGTACTCAGCGAGTTGTTCGAAAGTCGGTGACTTTCTCAAGCCGAGTGTCGCCAGTTGCTGGGCTTCATGGGAATACAAGACAATAACTGGATAGGTCACACTTTCGAGACCCGCAACAGTCGGTTTTCATTGTTGTTGTGTGCTGTTTCAGGTGGCACTGGGGATTCAACAGCTTTAACAAATCGAAGGATCGCCTCACCGAGTTGATGTGCAGCGTGCAATCGCCGTTGATCGAGTTCCATGAGAGTCTCCAATTAAGTTCGGGGCTTGACTGATGGATTCCAAACAAACTGCCCACGGGAAAAACAAGGGGGACATTCTACTTTACAATGCAATAACGGGTGATTATGCTGCTTAGATGCCACGAACATCCCGCGCATCACAGGGCAACTATGTCTATCACGTCCTCAATCGGGGCAACGGTAGAGCGGATGTGTTTTCATAAAGCTGACGACTATTTGGCGTTCGTCAATCTGATGCGAGAGTCCAACGAGCGATTACCGATGCGACTTGTCGGATATTGTTTGTTGACGAACCACTTTCACTTGATGCTTTGGCCGTTGGAGGATGGAGATCTGAGGCGCTGGATGCAGTGGCTGATGACGAGTCACGTCCGCCGGTATCACCGGCACTACAAGGGGAGCGGTCATGGGCGGATTCTTCAATCGTAGGGATTACATCGCGAGTGCCGGTGTGACGCAAGTCGTTTGCTGAAAGAG
>JANXOO010000562.1 GCA_025353525.1 Schlesneria sp.
AACACGAAGAAACAATCAGGCCGAAGGGGCAATCGGGGATGAATATTCCGGTTATTCAGGCGATGCGTTCGCCGTCATGCCGGGGCGGATTCCAGATTTATCGGGATTTCGCCGACGGTATCGGGTTGCAGGAATTCTCACTTCCAAAAGTAAGACAGGGCAATGCAAACACGTTTAAAGCTCTCCCCCGACCCCTTATGTCCGGCCCAAACACCCCGTGTCGGTGGAGAGCCAGAAGTGCCCGTGACCGGTTCCTGTCAGCAAAATCCCGACAAATTCAAAATCCGCCCGTCATGCTGCCGGGATCGACTCGGGCGACTTGACCTGCCTCGAACGGCTGTGAAACCTCGAATCCCGTGCAATGCTCGCGTACGAACGTAGCCGCCGGGGATCTCGATGACGCTTATCGAATGCGCGACGCTGCACAGCGGGCCACGGCGTCATTTCAGCGACATTAAATCGGAAAGCGATTAAACAACAGAAGAAACACCCTGATCGGGAAACGTTGTCAACGAAAATAAGAGTACCGATTGCAGTACAACCGGTACTCTTATTTTATGACTCTGAACGGATCGCCATTTCAGCGACGGCGACGACGGGGTTGCCCGGAGCTTCGTACAGGACGTGCCTGGCCGGGGTTTTCGACCCAGTCGACGCTGTGACGTTTCTCGAAGTTTTGACGCCACGCCTGATCGATCTGACGTTGCGGGAACTGAGCGAGAGCCTCGTAGGGTGACTTCATAATCGGGAAGAAACCGGTAAATCGTTCTGACATAAACTTTTTCTGACGTTCGAGTCTGGCAACGCCACCGTCGTCTTTTGATCCTTCGCGATCTTTGACTTTGACCACGTAATAAATCGATCGGGTTTCGTTGACGGCGACGCCGATCTCACCCTCGTTCAGCTCTTCGAAAACGACCTTCATGAATTCGTTGCCGGTATCAGTAATGAGCGGGATATCCGTAATCATCGGATCCTGTTGGGCTGACGGAACGCTTTTAGGAGTCGACAGCCAGGAGAATTCGGGAGTTTCGATGATGCTCAACTGAGGGGCATTCTTTTCGCCCGTGGCTGATTCTTCCGAGAACGATGCAGACAAGGTGCTTCCCTCTGCCCTGGATTTATCAGCCAGGACTTTGGCTCTCTTTTCCGCCAATGAACGTGCCTGATCAAACTTCCATGCGGCGATCAATTTTTCCCGAATGGCTTCGTCTTTCAAGTCAGCGACACGCGCGGCCGTTTCCTCAATTTTCCAGTAGGAATACCCGGACTGTTTGCTTCTGAGATCGGCCCGTCGAGGGCTGTAAAGCGGCATTCGCGGCTCGCCACGTTCATCTTGCATAAAGACATCGTTGACAACAGGAGATCGTCCTTGCCCTTCAAATGCCCCGCCGATGGGCTCGAGATTCAGGTCTTCATATACGGCGAGTGACGTTTCCTTGTATTCAAGGTTGTATTCGATGGCATACCGCTTTAATTTCGCGGCGATTGCGGTTGCCTTTTCTTTCTTCTGCTCGGCGACTACCTCTTTCTTCTGATCGACAGACTCCACCGTATCATAGTCCAGTCCGAGGGTTGTCATCGTGTCGTAGGCCCGATCAAGGGAGATCCCCATTTTGACGAATGCCCGATCACGCAGAATGACGTCCCGAATTTCGTCCTTCAACGAGTCATTCAACTCGCGGAGTTTCGGAGCGGGAAGGGCATCCGGCGAATCACTGAGTTTCGGGATTGATGAGCCTTCAGGAGTCGTTTCCGACTTTGGATTTGCCGTTCCATCCGGTTTCTCTGGCGCCTCGACAGCGGCGGGCTCAGGTTCAGCCGATTTTTCAGCAGCCGGTGTTTCATCAGCCGTTTTGCCGGAATTGGAACCCTCTTCACCACAACTCGATTTATCAGGATCGGACTTTATTGCGGCGGGTTCTTTCTTCGTGTCATCCGCTGGTTTCGGATTTTTGGTATCCGGCGTCTTTTGTTCGCCATCAGCGTCCTTCTTTTCACCGACTGCTGGAGATGGTTCGGCATTCTTTTGAGTTCCGCCCGATTCGCCTTCTTTGGAATTTGTTGAATCGTCGGGTTTCAGAGCATCTGCGGCGGTTCCGCCGGTTTTTGTAGCTTCAATGTCCTCGTCAGAAAGATCTGGAGCGGTCGACTCTTTCGCTGCCGGTGCCCGGTACTGATCCTTGTGTTGTTCGTAGTAGTCGCGAATGTCTTCGTCTGTCGGATTAATCCCCGACTCGAATTTCTCGAAATCAGCTTCCAGATAAGCCAACCGGACTTGTGGCATCAATACAAATCCGGGTCGGGCTTCGTCTGTCCATCGGTTGTTCCTGAATTTGTCGAAAAAGGCGACCAGTTCTGCTTCTGAAGGATTGCCAACCTGACCGACGAATTCCTTGACAGGGATCGCGACTGCGTCGAGCGATTGTTTCAGGTTCAGCTTCTGGAACGATTCCCACAATTGGTCGGGAGTTTGCTGCATGTAACGCAGTGGCTCGCGTACGTATTCTGCAAAACCTTGTGGGGCAGTTGCGACGAACGCCGGGGGTCCCATCAATTCGACGGCAAGCTGGGCTGAAAGTTCTCTTTTGAGAATTTCGAACAATTCCCCTTCCCCCAATTGGGATTCGCGCAAGCACTCTTTGAATTCCTTTGTTGACAGCTTCTTTTGAGTCAACCGTACAAGGAAATCGTTGACCGAATCGTCCGAAACCCTGATCCCCATGTTTTTTGCGTCTGCCGACAGCATTTTGAATGTGATCATCGACTGATCGTCGATTTCGCCAAAACCTTGCGGTTGACCGGTACTCTTGAGCTTGCGAGCGACCGTCGAGACGAACTGGTTCGCTTTTTGTCGCTCAAGGGAGAGTTTGTCGAGATCGCTGCGATTGAAGCTGCCGCTGGCAGTCCGAACGACCGGCTTGTTCTGGCCTGCAGAACTGAAGCCGATAAACCCGAATACCGCTCCGATGAGTAATCCTCCAACACCGTACTCTGCGGTCTTCCCGCGAGGATAGCCGATGATGCACATCCCTGCTGCGCAGAGGACACCGATCAGGATCGCGCCACTGAAGGCG
>JANXOO010000573.1 GCA_025353525.1 Schlesneria sp.
TTCGAATCCTCTAATTTTCCTGTCGAACTTGTTGATGGTAGTCTGGAGTTCCCTCCAAGCCCACGAACAGCCATCAACGACTGGTGCGATTTCTTTTCTTGCAACTCGATCGGGCAACCCAAATCACTCGACGCGGTGAAGCCTCGTTCGCCCCGTGTCCCATACGGCTTAGGGATGCGCGGTTCCGCGAGCCTGATGTTTTCTTTTTGAGTGCTGAGCGGATTGCACGTCGCGAAGATCCTCCTCGTGGTGCCGAGATCGTCATCGAAGTGCTCAGTCAGGGTCGATCCAGCCGGGACCGCGATCTGGTGAACAAACGAAGCGATGACGCGAGGGCACAGATTCCCGAGTACTGGATTGTTGACCCCGAACAGTCCCGCATCACAGTGCTGTCGTTTAGCGGTGACGAGTATCTCGTCGCTGGTGAGTTCTCTGCCGGTTCAACCGCAGCGTCGGCTTATCTGCCCGAGTTCCTGGTCAACGTTACCAACCTGTTCGCTTCTGCCAAGGCAGATTTGTGAGGTTCTATTCTGCTCGCGGTCCAGATTGAGGCTTCGTATATGAGTCCGCATCCGCGTTCGAAGCGGAACTACCGTCAATGCGGCAGTTTCCACGTGTCGCTGGATTTCGTGATGGCCTCAACCCAGACCGTGCGTCGGATAACTCAGGCCAGGCCCCGGCGTTTGAGCTCTGCGACAACCGCCTGAACGATCGTCGAAACCTCTTCGGGTTTTCCAGTCGCAACGACCCCCGTCGGACATCCGCAAATCGGTTCGTCGGTAAATCCGTGTTGCGACAACAGGCACTGCAACGTATTCGCGAGCGTCGCGAGGTCGGTCTGTTGCTCGTCGCTCAGCGGTTGTCGGCCGACACCGGTGTCGAACCCGCGCAAGCGGACGGCGGTCCTGAATCCGTCGGGGAACTCGGCGGAATACAACATGGCGTCAAACAGCTTGACGATGTCGTATTGCAAACTGCGAGCTTCATCAATCCGGTACGCAACGGTCAGATCGTACAATTTGCGAGTCAGCTCGGGGACGACACCCGAGCTGGCATTGGTACCGCCGTCGCAACCGATCAGCAGCATCGGCATCAGAGCCGCATCCCAACCGGTGAGGAAACTGAAATCAGGACGCATCGGCCGAACCGCCTGAATCATCCGGATCATATGTGGAAGATCGCCCGACGAATCCTTGATTCCAATGATCCTGGGACACTCGTCCGCGAGTCGTTTGACAGTCGGTACATCGATCGGGCTGGCGAACAGGGGGATATTGTACAGAGTGACATCAATCGGCGTATTGTCGGCAATCTCTTTGAAGTAGGCGTAAACCGCCCGCGGACTTAGCTTGAAATAGTAGGGAGCGACAATCGCAACGGCAGTTGCACCCATTTCAAAGTATTTTTCGCACGCACGAACAGTTTCTTTGACGTTGGCTTCGGCGGCACCTGCGAGAATGGGAACTCGTCCACGCACCTGGTGGCAGATGATTTCCATGATCCGGATGCGTTCTTCGGCTGTGAACCGCGTGAACTCACCCGTCGACCCGTTCGGATAGAGTCCGTGAACGCCCTTGCTGATCAGCCAGTCGACGTACCGTCGCAACTCACTCTCGTGGATTTCGCCCTTCGAAGTCAAAGGGACGATGTTCGGTGTGTAGATGCCTTGAAGTTTGCCGCGTGATGGCATTGGAAATCTCACTATTGTCAATGTAAGCAAATTACGAAGATTCTATCGCGCAGGAAGAATTTGTCGCCTGAGCGATACTCTCTTGATATCAATTGTCACGCCGCCACGTCCGTGTTCGCAGAATTCATGACGCCGACCAATGACGTAAATTCAAACAAACAGACATGTTAGATGACTGTCCGTGGAAAACTTGCTGGCTGAAAAACGAGGATTGGCTCAAGCTCTTCCAGGTGCCTGTCTCCGTTTTCAGCGACCCGTATAAACATCGGAATTGCCCCGCGCCTTGCGTCAGTGGAATCCGGAAGACGACGGCGCAACTCACGAATCAGGCCACCTTTGATGTTGCCAACGGCAATTCAATCGAGACTGTGGTTGGTCCGGTCGGCGACGAATCAATCTTGATCTGACCTGAATGGAGTTCGACGATTCGCCAGCATTTTGAGAGTCCAAACCCCAGTCCGCGTCCTGCTTGCCGGCCCGAAAAAAAAGGGTCAAACGCATGCTGTCGCTCAATTTTAGTAAACCCCTTTCCTTCATCACTGATTTGGATGATTGCTCGCTTTTCCTTGATCGACGCAACAATCCGGATCCCCCCCCCTGCTGGTTGCGAGGCCTGTCGACTGTTCCGAAGCAGTTCACTCAGGAGAATCGACAGTTGCACCGGATCGGCTCGTAAGACGAGCTCTTTGCCAATTTTGGCATGGACACTGCAACGGTCGCGAGTCAATTCATCCGCAAGTTTCGCCAGTAATCGATCGACCACGTCTACAAGCGCGACATTCGTGAATTCAGGAGACGGTGGCCTTCCGAACAACATCGTATCGCCAATCATATCGCGTATACGATAGGCCTGAGCCCCGATCGACATCAGCATTTG
>JANXOO010000580.1 GCA_025353525.1 Schlesneria sp.
GTCTTTCACCTCAAGACCGGTGTTGTCCATCGCTTCGTACTGGAATGTCGGCATGGCCAGGCTCCGATACAGTTTTCAGTTCTATACTTCAAATTTCACAATTCGGGGACAATTCAATCAGGAAGGATTAACCACAGAGACACAGAGGCACAGAGAAATTCAAAACCAAAAGAATTCAACTCTGAAAATTATTCATTACCTGCCTTCTCTCCTTCTTCTCGCCGTCTCTGTGTCTCTGTGGTTAAAATTCTTCAATTCAATCAGGAAGGATTAACCACAGAGACACAGAGGCACAGAGAAAATCATAAAATTCAAATCACCCGCCACCAATCACCCGTCACCTCTTCCCGTCTTCTTATCCCGCGTCTTCCATAATGGTTTCGCGCACGACTTCGTCGATCGTGGTGACACCGTCAAAAATCAGTTTCAGACCGGCTTCGCGCAGGGTGGTCATTCCCTGGCCTCGCGCGAAATTCCGGATGTCGTCGACGTTGGCGTTGGCGGCGACAAGGTCCCGGATATCGTCGGTGACATCCAGCATTTCGTAGATCCCGCCTCGGCCTTTGTAGCCCGAATTATTGCACCGCTGACATCCGCGACCGTAATAGAACTTGTACTGACGCGCCTGGGCGATCGGCAGTTGCAATTCCATTAACAACTCGTCGCTCGGCTCGAATTGCGTGCGACATTCCGAGCAGATTCGGCGAACAAGTCGTTGAGCCAGCACGGCTTCGACTGTTGCCGTGATCAGGAACGGTTCGATCCCCATATCCCGCAGTCGTGTAATGGCACTGGGGGCGTCGTTTGTATGAAGTGTGCTGAAGACCATGTGACCGGTCAACGCACTTTGAATGGCCACTTCTGCCGTTTCGAAGTCGCGAATCTCGCCCACCAGAATGGTGTCGGGATCGTGACGCAGGATGGCTCTGAGGACTGTGGCGAAGGTGACCTGAATGTCGGGATTCACCGGGACCTGGATCAGTCCGTCGATGTCGTATTCGATCGGATCTTCGGTCGTAATGATCTTGGTTTCGATGTCGTTCAGTTCGTTCAGAGCGGAATAGAGCGTCGTCGTTTTTCCGCTGCCGGTCGGACCGGTCACGAGCACGATTCCGTTCGGACGCTTGATGCATTCGCGGAACCGCGTCAGCGTGTTCGCATCCATGCCGATCTTGTTCAAATCGAGCTGCACGACCGTTCGATCGAGAACTCGCATTACGACCGATTCACCGAACAACGTCGGCAACACGCTGACTCGAAGGTCCACCTGGTGTCCACCAACGTTCAGTTCAATGCGTCCGTCCTGAGGGAGCCGACGTTCGGCGATATCGAGTTCCGACATAATCTTGATACGCGAAACGATGGCGTTCGCCAGGTGTCGGGGTGGCGGAACGAGCTCGTACAGCATTCCGTCGGCTTTGATCCGAACCCGGAATTCGTCTTCGAACGGTTCGAAATGGATGTCGCTGGCCTGATCCTTGATGGCGAGCAGCAGGATCATATTCAGCAGTTTGCGGATCGGCGCTTCGTCGCCATCGGGAGACAGGTCATGAACCCTGGAATTCGTCCCCGAATTTGACGGAGCGTCTTCCTCGAGCTTTGTGATGATGTCTTCGATACTCTCTTCGCGTCCGGCGTAATGGCGGGCGATCGACGCTTCGACATCCTTGGCATTGGAAACAGCACCCCGGACCTCGACACCCAGCATACTGCGAAGATCGTCGAGAGATCCCAGATTTTGAGGGTCGGCCATCGCGACCGTCAGGACGTTATCCTTGAGTGAGATGGGGATGATCTTGTAGACATCGGCCATCGTCTGGGGAACGAGTTCGAGTGCTTTGGCGGGAATGGTCGTCTCGGTCAGATTGACGACGGGCATCCCCCACTGCTCGGCGAGTGCCTCGGTGACCTGTGCTTCGGTCACGAACCCCATCCGGATCGCGACCTGGCCAATAATTTCGCCCTGGCTCTGTTTCTGTGCCTCGAGCACATCCCACAGTTGATCTTCTGTGAGATACCCGAGGTCTACAAGAATTTGTCCGAGCCGTCGTTGGGCCATGATTGAAAGTTTTCAGGGTCGGGGGAAAAAGGGGGACAGGCACCAGGAACCAGTCCCCTTCGGGAAAAGGGGGACAGGCACCAGGAAGACCTGGAGCCAGTCCCCGTTTTTCCCCAGTCGGGTTTATCGGGAATTGTTGTCTTGCATTTCATCTTGCGCGGAAAAAGGGGACGCGGAAAAACGGGGACAGGCACCAGGGGGACCTG
>JANXOO010000691.1 GCA_025353525.1 Schlesneria sp.
GCCGAACCTGTTCGCGCGGATCCGCCAATGGATGATTTTGCCGCAGCAATGTCAACGAGGGTGTCATCTCTGCTCCGATTCTGTATCACAGGCAGCAATCTCGCCCGCCGTTCCGGTGGGGCGAAGATCTCCACTGACTCAACCGGCTGAAAAAGGGGGACCCCGGTGCGCCGGGGGTCTTCCTGGTGGGTGTCCCCGTTTTTCAACCCTATTGCGTCCATGTCAGCCATCTTCGAAACAGCGATTTGACGAATGGTGTCAATCGCGTTCGATTGTACTGATCACCAAGTTTTCGAATTGCTTCGGCATGAGTTGGGTAAGGGTGGATCGTGCCACCGATTCGTTTAAGGCCGATGCCGTTTGTCATCGCCAGAGTCAGCTCTGAAATCATATCGCCAGCGTGGCTGGCCACAATCGTGGCGCCGACGATTCGATCGGTTCCTTTTTTTACGTGCACTTTGACGAATCCTGATTCATCACCATTCAGAATTGCCCGATCAACATCACTCAATTGCTGAACGAAAGTATCGATGGCGATCCCCCGCTCTTTCGCCTGCGATTCTCCGATTCCGACGTGCGCTACTTCCGGCGTTGTGTAAGTACACCATGGAATTACCAGCGAACTCGATTTCTTGCGGCCTTTGAACAGAGCGTTCTGAATGACGATCCGAGCCATAAAATCGGCTGCGTGCGTGAACTGATATGCCGAACAGACATCTCCTGCAGCATAGATCATCGAATTCGACGTCCGCATGAAATCGTCGACGGTGACACCGTTGTGATTGCAGTCGACGCCAACTCCTTCGAGATTTAAAGCCTCGACATTGGGCGTACGACCGGCCGAGATTAACAGTTTGTCAATCGGCTGAACTGAGGAAATTCCGTTCGTTTCATAGTGCAAACTGTGCTCGCCATTGCTGCGGATTGCCATGTTTCTGCTGCCGCAGATCAGCGTGACGCCATCCGTGCGCAATGAATTCCCGATAACATCCGCCGCATCGCGGTCTTCGCGCGGAAGGATCCCACGATCCGAGGCGAACAGGAAGACTTGAGAGCCAAGTTGCGCGAATGCCTGCGCCATCTCGCAGCCGATCGGACCCGCTCCGATGATGCCCAGTCGCCTGGGCAACTCTGTCAGCGAAAACAGGGTTTCGTTGGTGAGGTATTCGATGGTGTCCAGTCCAGGGATCGATGGAACCGCCGCGCGGGCACCTGTCGCAATGACGGCGCGTTTGAATTCAAGCGTTGTTCCTGCGACATCGATGGTGCCGGAATCCTTAAACCGCGCTTGTCCAAAATAGACATCGACACCCAGCTTGCGAAATCGCTCGGCGGAGTCGGCAGGACTGATTCGGGCTCGCAACCGCCGCATTCGCTGCATGACCGATGCGAAGTCAACGGTCGGTCCCTGCAGAACGTCGATGCCGAAATCGCCCGCCCGGCGAACCGTCGCGGCCACGCGAGCCGCCGCGATCACTCCTTTCGACGGAACGCATCCGACATTCAGACAGTCGCCCCCCATCAGTGACCGTTCAATCAACGCGACTTTGGCGCCCAGCCCGGCGGCACCGGCAGCAGTGACCAGACCCGCCGTTCCCGCCCCGATCACCACAAGGTGATAACGACCTCGAAACGTCGGGTTGATCCAGCCAGGTGGGTGAACGTTCGCTTCGAGTTGCCGATTGAAGTCGTCGTTCGGCAAAAGTTGAGGAAATTCCAACATCTGTTTTATTGCTCGCAGCCATGGACAAGGCATTCATCGAATGCCGACCTTTCGACGGTGACGCCGGAAGATCCTTCGGTTTTTGGCGTTCCCGATCCGATTCACGTTGTGGAGTTCGGTCTGCCAGTGTCAGACGCCTTGTCCTTGTGTTATATGCATCCTGGTCGACAACGTCGTTAATGCCTGGGACTTCCTGAAAAATTTGCGTTTGCGGCCCGGCGAGGGTCGGTCGCGGCGATGATCTCGTTGATTCCGCGCTGATTGAATCCTTTGTAGCCATCGTCGCGTTGCAGGATTTCCAGGTGTGAACCGATTGCTCCCTGCGTCAGGAACAGTTCTGCCTGTGCATCCGTGATTCGTTTGGCGGATCGAAGTCGTTCGATGCGAGCGGGATTCACCGGCCACTGCTCGCCCCGAGTGAACGCCTGTCTCAGATATGGATAATCCGTGAATGGTGCCATCGTGTCGATCCCGACGACTTTCAGTTGGTCGCGCGTGGCGGCGAAGTCAAACTGACACTCCAGGTGATGCATTCCTGCATTGAGAAACGCCTCACCGTGCAAAGCGCACCACAGACCCACGGTCC
>JANXOO010000721.1 GCA_025353525.1 Schlesneria sp.
GACGATCCGGGTTCGGCAATCCGCCGCTGCGGGACAT
The DNA here is from genome assembly GCA_025353525.1 of Schlesneria sp. Taxonomy (GTDB): domain Bacteria; phylum Planctomycetota; class Planctomycetia; order Planctomycetales; family Planctomycetaceae; genus Schlesneria. The sequence continues at coordinate 38 of JANXOO010000721.1, forward strand.
GACTTTCTTCGCGCGATCGGCCAGTTTTTTAGACGGATGAGCGGTCAGGCTTTGCTTCTGATCGAGAGACAACTCCCCGAATTGAATGACCCCCTCATTGAGGCCTTCGAGTAGCGCCTCGCTCCAGTCCGCACGACTGAGTAGAACTCGAAGCGCGGCAGGCCGAACGGAAGGCGTGAGCGCCCCCAGGCTTCCGACCAGCGTCGTACCGACTTCCGGAGCTTCGCTGCGACTGAGCGCTTCGATCAGGCCATTGCCGAGTTCGGGCGACGTGCGTGGCGTGACGATCGCCAGCAATTCCGCTGCTGCCGCCGCATCGAGGCGAAGGAACGTGATCAACTGGACGGCCGCTTCAATGCGGCTCGCATCCGTTTGTTGCTCATCTTTCGCAACCGTCAAAAATGATGCGGCGATTTCCTTGCCGTACTGTTCCAGTTTCTTGCTTCCGGCACGTGTCGCAAATGTCGCCAGCGGACCGCGCGTTGCTGGAGGAAGCAAATTCAGTAGTTCGATCAGCGCCGTTTCAGTGGCATCGTCAAACGTTGCCGTCTTGCCTCGCGGCCACCCCTTTGCCAGTCCGCTCACCAATGCCGAACTGACACTGTTTTTCGAATCTTTCAGGAGCACGAGCAGTGAACCGATTGAATTAGCGGGGCCACCACGCGCATAGTGTTCGGCAACGATCGAGATGAATTCCACAGGCGGGCTTTCGGTGTTGCGATCATTACCAGATGTAACCCCCTTCAAAAAGGCGATGTCATGCCGCGCGGCGGCGGAAACCAATCCGTCCCGCAACCAGCGGTCTTCCAGATTGTCCTGAACGACCATCGCCATGCGGATTTCGTCCGCCGCAACGACTGACGGCGGAAGTTCTGCGATTGTGAGGCAGGCTGCCAGACGGACATGAGCATTCGCGTCGCGCATTGTTCCGCTTTGTACGATTGCCTGAATTGTTTCGTCACTACGAGGGAGAACCAGCAATGCATTCAGGCGAACACCGGCAGACGGATGATTTAACGCGCGAGTGACAACCTTGATTGCGTCTCGATTCTTTCCGTCCAGTGCACCGCGACCATGAAGCGTCCAAAGAGCGTGATTGAGGTCCGTTGCGAGTCCAATCTCGTCAATCGACTGTTCCTTCACCATTTCGATCAACGGCTGAACGACATCGAGCTGCCGGTTTTCGAGCATCAGTCTCTGTGCATGACGACGCCAGAAGAAATTCGGCGAATGCAAGGCGGCGATCAATTGTTCGCCACTCGCACCAGAAAGGTTCATCGATCGGTCCATCATCGTCGCCTTGCCGTTTTCCTTGTCGCCGGCAGCGGCAGCTGCAGGACTCGGCGAATCGCCTTTTCCGGTGTAAACAATCCGATAAATGCGTCCGTGTTTTTTGTCGCGCAAGTCGGATTCGTAAGCATTGCCTTTGCCCGTCTTGAAGCCGACGGGCGTCGGGTTGTGCTGGATAATAAAATTGTACCAGTCGATCACCCACACATTGCCATCGGGGCCGACTTCGGCCATGATCGGACCGGACCATTCATCGTTACTGGCTAAAAGATTCCACGAGTTCTTCGACCGGTATCCCGCCCCGTCTTCACGGATCACAAACGTCGCGATCAGGTGACCTGTTGCCTCAGTGACGAACGCCGCCCGATTCCAGTACGCTTTGGGATAATTCCGCGCCGTATAAAGTGCGTGCCCTGCTGCTGCGGTAAACCCGCCGTGATGGTCGACTTGCCTGACCTTGTTCTCGTCGAGTGGATCAAACTTGTTGTTGTCGGCAATCCCGTTCAGAACGCTCGACGACCATCCGCGAACAGCTTCGTAGTACCGGTTGGCGATCGGCATGAATTCACTCGGGTTCCCGTTGGCAGTCGAGCCGAAAACCAGTCCTTCTTCACTGAGTCCCAGCCCCCAGGTGTTGTTATTCGTCGATCGAAGGAATTCGAGGTCCGTGACGACGGGGTCGGATTCCTTTTCTGCAAGTTTCCTGTCCTTCGTCGCTTCTTCCACCTTGAAGCGGAAAAATCCCTGCCGGAACGATGTCACTTTGCGACCGTCGGTTAACACCGGCGTCGAATCGTTATACCCCTGCATCGCGTAGTACCAGTTGTCGAGTCCGTACTGGAAATTGCTCACTTCTCCGTGCGTATCTCTCATTTCCCAACCGGTGATCAGCACCTTGCGAAAGTCGGCTTTGCCATCTCCGTCGGTATCTTTCAGATAGATCGTCTCTTTGCCGTCCTGTACGATCGCCCCGCCGCGATAGAACGTGATTGCCGTCGGAATACTCAGCTTCTCGGCAAAAACAGTCGATTTGTCGGCAACCCAATCGCCGTCGGTGTCTTCCAGAATTCTGATCCGGTCGCGCCCCTTCCCCTGCGGCTGCAATTCGTTGGGGTAGTCGAACGTCTCACAAATCCAGAGTCGACCTTGTTCGTCCCAATTCATCGAAATCGGTTTCCCCTGAAAATCCTTTTCCGATGCAAACAGCTTCACTTCAAAGCCGACAGGCGTGACGAAGTGTTTCATCGAATCTTCGGGTGATGCGGGTAATTGCATCTGACGTTTGCCATTTTCAACCGTCCCCCATTGTTTTCCAGGTGGATAAAACGGGACATCAGCCTCGACGTAGTCGAACGGCTTCAGGTCGGTGGCAAGTTTGGTCATTTCCGGTCGGTCGGTGAACGTTGGCACACTGCTCGGGTCCTGTCTGCACGCCCACCGAATCCCTCGTTCGACGAGGTTCTGGAAACCGTCGTTGCCGAATGTCCTGCCGTCGTGTCCCCATGCGGTATAGAACACTCGACCTTTTCCGTGCGTTCGCACCCATGTCCAGGGTTCTTCTGAATCGCCTTCGGTACGAGTTTCAAGAACGGTCCGGTTTTCTGTGTTGTGTTTCGAGTGGACGTAGGTTTCGTCCCAGCTTTCGAACCCCTTGAAACCACGCATCACCGGGTGATCCGGCTGAGTAATCGTCGTGCGGAACGTGCCCGTTCCATGTTTCAGAAACTGGGCTCCGATCAGCGCGACGACTTTGGAGTTGTTGCGAAAACAATAGCTCGCGCAGTGTAGCGGTACGAACCCTTTTCCTCCGGCAACGAAGTCGAGCAGCGCTGCTGCCTGATCGTCTTCGATGGAATCGATGTTCGCATAAACGACCAGCCCGTCATAGGCTTTCAGTGTCGCCGGATTCAGATCACCCGGCACGTCTGAATACACCAGGTCAATTTTGCGTTTGGCGAGAATCGGCTGAAGCTGTTTGAATCGGACAGCCGGTTGATGGTGCCCGTTATCACCCAAAAAGAGAAGTTTCAGTCGAGCCGCGTCCGCAGCAGCAGCGGACGTCACGAATTCACTGACAATCATCGCTGTCAGAGCAAGAATTACTAACGGTCGCATACTATCAAGCCCTTACGAGTACTGGATTCGATTGGAATCGCCATTGTACACGCGAAAGCCCGATTAATCGACCGTTGGCATGTATCGCAGGCACGTATTCACAAGGGCGATGTCATGATCGCGGTGCCCGGACTTCTTGCGGACTCTATCGTCGATTGCCCCGGTGAAAGCCGCAGAAATCGCCTTTGTTACCGATTCACAAACGCGATGTAGTAAAAAACGAGTCCTGTAACAGAGGTGAGGATTAAATCCAGTGTCGAGAGCCAGCCGAGCGTCTTGTGCAGATTGCTGTGCGGTGACGGCTGAGGCGGCTTCGGCATCCATCGCAAAGCGAACGCGATTGTCGTCGCCCACAAAAACGGAGTGCTGCCTGCGAAAATCAGATGGACTCGCAGCACGCGATGAATGAAATTCATCTGCTCGTCCGAAAGTGGTCGTCCCTTTCTGGCGACGTTTTCCCATCCACCCTGAACCAGATGGAGGTCAATTTCAAATGCGAGCACGGTGACCAGCAG
>JANXOO010000745.1 GCA_025353525.1 Schlesneria sp.
GGCTTTTATTGCGGAACGGCGGTTACGCTGTTCGCGAACGGTCCCGCAGAGACGATCGTCGAGTCGGAGCAGGTGTTGAGCGAATTGATGGCAATCCCCGGCAAGCAGATCCCTCATCGGCTGCTTGAGGAGGCGCAAGGCATCGTCGTCGTTCCCAATGTGATCAAAATCGGATTTGTCGCGGGCGTACGTCGCGGCCACGGCGTCGTCATGGTCCGCGATGCTGACGGTGAATGGACTTTGCCGCAATTTGTCGCCCTGACGGGCGGCAGCGTCGGTTGGCAAGCGGGAATTCAAGGAACTGATGTCGTCCTGGTGTTCACAACTCGCAAGGGAGTGGAAGGCCTGCTCAATGGGAAATTCACCGTCGGAGTTGACGCGTCGGTGTCGGCTGGCCCCGTTGGTCGCGAAGCGGCCTTGGGGACTGATTCCACGCTTCGGTCCGAGATTTTTTCGTACTCCCGAAGTCGCGGTCTGTTTGTTGGCGCATCGCTGGAAGGGACCGCCCTCGAAATCGACCATGATTCACATCAGTACTACTACGGCACACCGACGGGTACCTTGCCGCGTCAAGTGCCAGCCGCCGCGGCGGGCCTGCGACACTTCCTGTCCGAACTGACGCCGCAAGGTTCTCCGGCCGTCGTTCCGCAAGGTTCTCCGGCAGTCGTTATTAATGAGCGACCTGCTCAAGCCGTTCCGGCCAGGTTGATCGAAGGCCTGCGACGATCAATCATTCGCCGATCGGACGAACTGAACGCGATTCTGAGTCCCGAATGGCGCCAGTATCTCGTCGTGCCTGCCGAACTTCGTGAACCCGGCCGTCATCCTCAACACGATTCCCTGTCGCTCACGTTGCAGCACTTCGCGCACGTGAATAACTCGCCCGAATACGCGGGGCTGGCCAAGCGCCGCGAGTTCGAAACCACGTTCGAGCTTTTACGAGAGTACGACCAGGCGTTGAACGCGACCCCGTCACCGCTGACACTGCCACCACCACCCAGACGAGCGTCGGATCGTTGAGCCGGATCGCGTTCGTGCGTCTGAATGGCTGGCGAAAATAACCGTTCGCATATTGTTTTGACCCCGGATTCGTGCCAATTCCCGAAGTGACGGTTCGCCGTCACTTCGTGGCAAAGGGGACACGTCATTAATGTTTTGTTACTCGAACCGGACACGTTCGTGATGCGATAGAAGTTGATCTCTGTCCATTCATGAAACGGTGAACGCTGTTGATTGCATGTGGCGGACGCCTCCGCAGTCAATGCAGCGACGACTGAATCAAGGACGGCGACCTTGACGGGCGCAAAAGTCCGGAAAAGCGACCGGATGGATCGAAGCATTATTTTGATGCACCAAATATGAATGATGTTGAATCCTTCGCGATGATTCAATCGATGTTGACGGCCGTTAGTCCGAGTCGTCTGAGTCACCTCCTAAATCACTTCGGATGAAGACTGATCGCAAGCAGAAATCGCCTTGCCTGCTCAATCAGGTTCGCTGAGCAACGCGTCTTTCGGGTAAACCTGCGATTAAAAGCGTTTTGGCGACGGGCAGGAACCAGGAGTTGATATCAATTTGTCCACACCGAGGCAGGGTCGGTTTCAGGCGGAAGTCAAACAGGAAAGTTCGCGATATCGTAACTTTCGTGAATTGATATGAGATCGTGCCTTCATTTTGGATCATGGCCGCCAGTACAATCGAAAGCATGAAACTCCGCATACGGTACCGTTGTTTCCTGATGCTGCTGGGCTTGTTGCCTCTGGCCCAGGGGTCGTTGCCTGAATTGCTGGCGGCCGACGAGGACGGAGAGCGGTTTTGGTCGTTTCAGCCGGTCCGCGCGGTGACAATTCCGGAGGTGCGGGCGATCCATTCGGATCAGTCGCCCATTGATCGGTTCATTTTGGCGAGACTCGAAGCACGCGGGTTGAACCCCGCTCCTCGGGCCGATCGCCGGACGCTTTTGCGTCGAGTGACGTTTGACTTAACCGGTTTGCCTCCATCTCCCGAAGAAATCGAAGCGTTTCTGGCGGACGATTCGCCGCTCGCGTTCGACGATGTCGTCGAGCGGTTGTTGGCCTCGCCCCGGTATGGCGAGCGGTGGGGGCGGCATTGGTTAGATGTGGTTCGCTACGCTGACGCACGAGACTTGATCCAGTTGCCGGCAGAAAGTGATTTTCGGGAGGCGTGGCGTTATCGAGACTGGGTGGTGGCCGCGTTTAACCGGGATTTTCCGTACGATCAATTCCTGATGCAGCAGGTCGCGGGCGATTTGTTGCAACCGGCTGATACGAGCCAGATCGACGCCGATGCGCTCGTTGCCACGGGGATGCTGGCCATCGCCGACTTCGTTCCTGGCGATGTCGACAAACAGCAGATGATTGCCGATTATGTGAACGATCAGATCGATGTCGTGGGCCGTGCCTGTTTGGGGCTGACGTTAGCCTGTGCCCGTTGCCACGATCACAAATTTGACCCGATCTCGACCGAGGACTACTATTCCCTGGCTGGCATCTTCTTCAGCACGCGGCTGATTCCCGGACCGGTCAAAGGAAATACTCCGCTGGTCCGCGTCCCGTTGCTTCCGCCCGGAGAAATCGCGGAACTGGAAACCGGACAGGCACGCGACAAAGCGAGGCTCGCCGAACTGACTCGCGAAATCAGCCTGCTGTTCCAGCGCGAGTATCGCTCGTACCTCGAACGGCGAGTGGAGGCCGAAACGGAGCGTTACCTGCTGGTCGCCTGGGAGTTTGCGCAGATGACGGCCGGTCCGGAGCGACCGACGCCCGTCGAATTCGCAACCAGGCTCGGGCTGGATGCCATCATATTGGAGCGATGGATCGAGTATTTCCATGAGCCGCAACCGCACGCGGCTCTGTCGGCTCTTCGCGTTGCGGCGGATCGAGCGATGGCGGAAAAAGAAACTCGCGCCTTGACCGGAAAAATAGCGACGATTGCGGCTGCTCGCGACGCGGCGTCCGCTGTTCCGGCGGAATCGCTCGTCCTGCAACTGCGGGCCGATGATCGGCGGATCATCACGAACGATGCTCGTCACGTCACGGTCTGGCCGAATCGCGGGAATTCGCCAACGAGCGCCACGCCAGTCCCTGAAAGTGGTGCACCATTGATCGCCACGGTCATTGTCAATGAAAGTGTTCGGACAGTGCTCCGTTTTTCCGGCAATGAACTGCTGCAGGCGACTGGAACTGTTCCGTCAACGGGCAGTCTGTTCGTGGTCTGTCATCTTGATCCGGCGGGCGTACCCGGACAGCGGATCGTCGGTTGGGAAGACGCGGCGGTCGGCCAACACGGCGTCGGAATCATGACGGAAGCTGCCGGTTCAATACATGCGATTCTTCGCCGCCACGGTGCGAACGGAGATGTCGTGGTCCCCGCGCCGGCTCGTGCGCTCCCGCCGCCAGAGTTTCAAATCCTGTGCCTCACGTGGGGTCCTGACGGTGTCGCCGTCTACCGACAGGGTCAAGCCGTGGGGCGCAACAACGGAATCGACTCGGTCTCCTCCGACCCAGCCATTACTGCCTTGCGGATTGGCGGCCCCGGTTCGGGATCGGGTTCGCGGTTTCAGGGGGATCTGGCGGAATTGCGAGTTTACAGCCTGCCGCTGGATGACTCGTCGCGATTGCGTGTCGAAGCCGAACTGACCAAGCGCTGGTGTGCCGCACCTGAGAATACCGGGAACATCGATGCCACCGGTGATCTCTACGACGAATTAATTTCCGCACAAAGTCCGTTTCGCCTGGAACCGGCAGAGCGTGACAAAGCGATGCCGGACGGTGTCCGAGCGCGGTCGGCCGATTTCCAGCACGAATTGGAAACACTGCAAAAGAAGCCGCCGCCAAACATCCCTCGCGCCGTAGTCGTGCAAGAGGGCGGCCCTCCCGAGACTCCGCACGCAGGCTTTCAGGATGCGGCGGTCTACTTGCGGGGCAATCACACAACACCGGGAAAAATCGTGCCACGCGGCGTCCCGAAAGTGATTGCCGGGCCGAATCCGCCCGTGATCCGTGAAGGGAGCGGTCGCCGGGAACTGGCACAGTGGCTGGCTCGGCCCGATCATCCGCTGACAGCGCGGGTGATGGTCAATCGCATCTGGCAGCATCATTTTGGTGTGGGGCTTGTACCGACATCGGCAAACTTCGGAGCAATGGGTGAGCGGCCCAGCCACCCCGAGTTACTCGATTATCTGGCGACCCGGTTCGTCTCATCCGGTTGGTCGGTCAAAGCCATACATCGACTGATCGTGCTGTCGGACGTCTATCAACAGGACTCCGCGTTGAACGCCGTCGGCCTCGCGGCCGATCCCGAGAATCGGCTGTTGTGGCGAGCGAACCGGCGCAAGCTGGAAACCGAGGCTCTGCGCGACAGCCTCCTTGTTGCCGCCGGGCGACTCGATTCGACTCCCGGCGGGCCGGGTTTTCAGGAAGTCGCCTTGCCGCGCCGCAGCCTCTATCTGATGTCCATCCGCACCGGGGCGAAGACTGCCGACTTTGGCTCGTTGTTCGACGCACCCGATTGCAGCGGGATCGTCGAACGCCGCACCGAATCGATTGTCGCCCCTCAGGCTCTGTTCCTGATGAACGATCCATGGGTGGCGGAGCTGGCGCAGGGGCTTGCCGAGCGGATCGAGCGTGAAACGGCCGGTGGGAATCATCGTGAACGACTGCGGCAACTTTACAACGTTGCATTGTCACGGCTGCCAGCCGAGGCGGAAGTTGACATTGGCCTGCAATTTTTCATGGAACATCCGCAGCCGGACGCGTGGACACGCTATTGCCAGCTGGTCCTTTGCACGAACGAGTTTCTGTTTGTCGATTGAACCAGTGACATGAATCGGGATTCCACGCTCATGAATTCGACACCGATTGATCAATCCACTGTACCGTTCACACGGCGTGAATTGTTGCGGCGATCCGGAGGCGGTTTCGGAGCGATCGCGCTGGCGGCTCTTTTGGCGGACGAATCGGCTTCGGCCGGGCGCGCCAGCGAACCGGTCGATCCTTTGGACGTCCGGCAGCCGCACCATCCTGCCGCCGCCAAACGGGTCATTTTCCTGTTTATGCCGGGTGGACCATCTCAGGTCGATACGTTCGATCCCAAACCCAGGCTGACGCTGGACGACGGGAAGCCCTCCCCGAAATTGTATCTCGGGCAGCAACGCACCCTGATGGGCTCGCCCTGGAAATTCAGGAAGTACGGCGAGGCGGGTCTCGACGTCAGTGAACTCTTTCCTCATACGGCCGAGTGCGTCGACAGCCTGTGCGTCGTCCGGTCGATGGTCACCGACGATTCCAATCATCCCGGCGGCTGCCTGTTGATGCACACCGGCGAGCGTGTCTCGTCGCGTCCCAGCCTGGGCGCCTGGGTCACCTACGGACTGGGGACTGAGAACCGCAATCTGCCCGGATTCGTGGCGATCGGACCGGGGCCAATCATTGAAGGGGCGCGGCAATACGGGGCGAGCTTTCTTCCGGCCGCGTATCAAGGAACGTTTGTTTCGAACCTCGACCAGCCGCTGAGAAATCTCGCGGGGCCGACGGCGCGAGATCAACAGCGACGCGAGCTGGATTCGCTCGCACGACTCAACGAATTGCATCGTGCCATCCGCCCTGACGACAGCCGGTTGAGCGCCCGGATCAACTCGTTCGAGCTGGCCTATCGCATGCAGGTCGCGGCCCCGGATGCGTTCAGTCTGGCGGGAGAAACCGCCGAAACCGCACGTCTTTACGGCCTCGATCAGCCGCAGACGGAAACGTTCGGCAAGCAATGCCTTTTGGCGCGTCGGCTTGTCGAGCGGGGTGTGCGGTTCGTGCAGCTTTACCACACGACCGGCGGGTTTCAGCCGTGGGATCAGCATAGCGATCTGAAAGGGGGGCATGAAAAGAATGCGTTGGCGACTGACCTTCCGATCGCGGGATTGTTGCGAGACCTTCGACAGCGCGGCCTGCTCGAAGACACACTCGTCATCTGGGGCGGGGAATTCGGTCGCACGCCCGCAGCCGAGGGAACGGCCAAAGGCCGGGACCATCATCCGTTCGGCTTCACCATGTGGCTCGCCGGAGGCGGCATCAAAGGCGGGATGGCCTATGGCGCAACCGACGAATTCGGCTGGGACGCCGTCGAAAATCCGGTCCACGTCCACGATCTGCACGCGACGATTCTGCACCTTCTGGGGCTGGATCACGAACGTCTGACCTACCGCTTCGCCGGTCGCGACTTCCGCCTGACCGATGTCCACGGAAATATCGTGGAACGCATTCTGGCATAGAATGCGCGGCTGTGAGCCGAGCGTTCAGGCGATTGCAGTCCCTGGTCCGATTATTTTCGCCTTCCAGTTCTTGTATGCAAACCATTCACTTTCTCCACGCATTAATAATGAACGGCCTCTTTCCTGGTTGCGGCCTTCTTCACGACTTTATTGAGTCGAGGTTTCGTTCGGCCTGCCTTCTTCTTCGGACTCCGTTTCAGGGGTTCTGCCAACGTGGCGACCTTCCTTTCTGCTTCGGTAACGTTCGCTTGCTTGGCTTTCTCGCCCTCGACTTCCACTCTCAATTTCGCTTGAGCAAATAACGTCGATGTAACGAGCCCCTTGAGGATCTGCATCAAGTCGTTGACTTCTTTACCTGCTCCAATTCGAATTCACCCGAGAATCGTCAGTCAGGCAGGTGGGACATCCACGACTTGCGCCAAGGAGTTCAGCGTATCGAGCGAAACAAACCGTTCTCCTCTTTCAATGAGAGCAACTGAATTGCCGCTGCCAGACAATCCGGCGATCCTTGCAAGCTCCGCCTGACTGATACCCCGAGCATTGCGAACCTGCTTAATAGCAGAACCAAGTTGCTTTT
>JANXOO010000768.1 GCA_025353525.1 Schlesneria sp.
CACCGGACGGTGGCGCGTGCCGTCTGAAGTGAGCCCGAGCACTGCGGCCATCGCGAGCAGTCCGCCGCGATGATCCTCGGGCTTGAGCGAGACGCGTTGGAAGCCGCCGGACTTCGGCTCCGGAAGTCCGTAAAAATCGCAGAGCCGGGAATTGGCCACGGTCCAGTCGGAATCGATGAAACCATTCACGGGCTGGTTCTTTGCGAACATCTCGCGGAAATACTCGATGACCTCCGCACGCATGCTCGTTTCAAGCCACGCGTCGTAGCGAGGGTAAAGCCCCTTGTCCGGAGGGAACATGCCGAGGCGATGCAGTTGCAGCCACTGCCGCGGAAAGTCGTCGACGAAGCGGTCGATCCTGCTGTCTGCCAACAACCGGTCCACCTCCTTCTCGAGTCCCTCGCCTTTCAGGGCGCCGCCTTTGGCTGCAGTGGAGAGGCCGTCGTCGGGCATCGAACTCCAGACGAAATACGAGAGCCGCGAGGCCAGTTCCCAGTCGGTGAGCCGTTCGCGGGCCACTGGCTCACCTTCGACGAGGTAGATGAAGTTTCGTGAGGTCAGAATACCCTGCATCGCTACACGCCAGGAATCGGCCATCGTTTCGCCCGCATCACGCTCGGAGTGGCAGGATTGCAGATACTGCTCCAGCTCTTCCTTCTTCACTGACCGCCTCCAGGCGCGTTCGGCGAACTGCTGGAGACGTTCCGCGACCACTTCGGGAGTGGCGTCCTCAGAAGGCGTCAGGCCTTGGCGACGTGACTTCTCCGCCTCCGTCTCCAGCGGTCCCTCCCATTCAATCCAATCGACGAGCACCGTGGAAAAGATGCCGTTTCCTTCGCCATCGAACATCTGCGGGGCGTTTGGGTTCAGGAGCAGGGTCTCGCTGCTGTGTGTAAAAATATATAATGGGCTGGCGAGCGCGTTACGGAAAGCTGCACCGCCTCTTCTGTCAACACCCTCGGTAGCCACCACACAGAAGTCCAACGTCGTTGGCATCTCGAGGAAAACCTCGAACTCATGGACCTCCGGACTGTCCTCCGGTGCTGTGATGTCAAATTCGATAAGGCCCGCGACTGTCTCCTCACCAGTCGCCTTGCCGATGCTCAGGTGCGCAGGCTGGCCACCGGGGGGACGAATTCCGCTGGCCATGATGCGGACTTTGTAGAGTCCGCTGTGTTCCGCACCGGTTTTCCCGAGCCACCCAGGCGAGAGAGCGGTCTCGACTCGACCGGGGAAGAGGAGGTAACGCAGCGGCCGCTTGATGCCGAACCGGTCCAGCGCCTCTTGCTGCGCCTTCCCGCCGTTGTAGCGCAACTCGGCAGCGGTTTTGCGGACTTTGCGAGCTTCGCCGGACGCGGCGGGAAAAGCGCGGTCGAGGACGAGTTCGGCAGCGCGGTAATAGCGATCGACGTGCGATGGCGAAAGCGACAGCTCCGATCCGATGCGCTCAAAACCGTGCCAAAGTGTGTCTTCGTTCAGCTCCCCCGGCTTGGCCGGATCGTATCGCACGCCCAGCAGGTCATAGACCGTGTTTTGATACTCCTTCCGGCTCAGGCGGTAATGAGCCACCGCCGGCCGCGCCGCCATCCGCGCCGCCCGACCCTCCTTGATCAGCGAGTCGAGATTCGTGACGAACGCCGCGATTTCCTCCTGCGTTGGTCTCTTCTCGTTCTTCGGAGGCATCTCGCCCGAGTTGACTTGCTGAATTACCTCCGCCCAGTGATGCGTGTCCGCGCCCAACCTGAAATCCCGCGAGAGTTGGTCGATGCGCAGATCACCCTTCTCCTTTTCAGGACCGTGACAGCGGACGCAATGCGACTTCAGGAAGGCTTCAAATGGCTCGGCGGCGCGGGCGAAACTGGCAAGACCAAGGCTGGCGACGACGAGCGGCAGTGTCTGCAAAACGGCAATGAAGATTTGCGCCACAGAGTTGGGGAGACATGACTTTGCAGCATGACCGACTGCATGGATTGCTAATTCGCGCGGATTGATCTTCGGCATTGTTCGTTGCGCCTTCGGAATTCGGCTAAATGAAAGCTCAAATCTTTTCCTCGTTACATAAGTTGCTCTAAGTCAGGATGGCTTGCAAGTGCGGTCGCTGGGCTTTTTTCTGCAGTCGCGAATAGTATTCGAAACTGGACCGGTCTTCAGGGCCTGCCTCAGTCATCTTTCCCTCCAGGAAAGTAGCAACACTATCGGAGCGCCCCCCGTATTCGCGGTTTTCTGAACGGCCCGATCGGAGACTTCCCCGCAAGCGGGCGAGACGCGCCCACCGACGAACCGGTTTAAAGCTCTCTTCCGAACCTTGACGGGAGGAATTTCAGCCGCCCGCCTCATCCGTTCCAAACTCCACGGTCGGGTTGCTGTTTTCCCGCCGAAACCGTGAGCAAGTCCAATGCCCACTATTCTGCCGCAATCCGACAATGCAGTTGGTTGACCGATTCGTATTGAAAATCCCATCGATTGCGATGCGAGCTTTGGCCTCAAACGCCGTTGCGTTGATTTCAGGCAAAGGCGTTGCGGCTGCGGGAGATGTCGTGAATCGATCGGCGGTTGCGCCGGCTTGCTTCTGTTTGCAGGATTTCCGCCCGACCTGCCGCTCGGTGAAACCAGTGACCAAAGTTCTTGACCGTGTGGAACCAGGTGTCGCTCGATACGCCGAACCGTTGCAGAATCGGAGAAAGTTCCCTGGGAATCGCGCCGTACTTGTTTTTCCTCGTCTGCCAGGCCGTCCAATCGAGCCACTGTGGCTGTTTCTCAGCCAATTCGGAAGCAGATCAGGCGTGCCTGCGCAAGCGACAGAATGGGATCGCGGTGGCGACAGGGGAATATCAGCACTCAAATTGATATTGCCTGAATTCAGGCAGACAGCTTCAATGGTCCGCGTGATATGCACAAGCCGATCTTCCGACGCTCGAATCGGCTACAGCGATTCCACTTATCAGGTGAACGTAACATGAGCTTTCGATTTTCGACCTTGGCGACGGGTGTGTTGGTCGTCGTAGCAGTTGTCCTGATGGCTAGCCGCGGTTGGGCGCATTTTTATGAGCTTGGTCCTTCGAAGAACGAGTGGGGGTTGAAGTACGATTGCGAGGTGACTGCCACAAATGAGGACAAGCTGAACGTCCTCTTCACACTCGCTGATCAAGGGAGACTCAAGCCGATTTATTCGGTCAGCGTGGTTGCTTTCAGCGATCTGAGAAGAGATGGCGGCCGCACGTATCTCCTGAATACGAAAATCGATTTGAAACCGACTGAGGACGGCAAACTCACCGGGCAAGTGCAGATCGGTAAGGAATTTGCCGACCGCGCCATGATTCGGATCCTCACCACAATTTTTGACGGCAAGCCGCAACCGGCCGGGGCGAGGTACTTTCAAATTCCGCTAACGAAGTTCCTGAAGAAAGCCCCGGCGGCAGCTTCGTCCAAAGCGCCATCATCCAAACCGTCATCATCCATCGCGTCACCGCCAGATTCGAAAGTCACGAAGTAAAGAGCGCCGCATGCCCTGAGCAGTATCGAGTCGCCTCGGACGGTTCGTGGCCGGACGCAGGGGACACAGTTAAACCCGAGCCCCTTGATTTTGCGCCCGGATCAGGAGTTCAGGCTTGAGCCGGACTTCTGTTCCGGAAAAGAACCCGTCAAAGCGGGAGTAACTCGCGGAAACGGTTTCGCCGCAAAGTGACTTCGTTTCCTGTCGTGTTGTAGGCAACATCGTCCATAAACGTCTTCATCAACATCACGCCTCGCCCGAAGGGTCGCGCAAGGTTTTCGGAGTCGGTCGGATCCGGAAGTGTCGACTGGTCGAATCCGGTTCCGTCATCGCGAATCACGAATGTAGCATCCCGTCTGTTCAAACGGATCGAGACATGAATTTTTCGCTGACTCCACGGGCTCGCAAGGCGACGTTCTTCTGCGAGATTATAGAAGAGCTGGTGGTCCTGCTCTTTCAGTTCCGAATGCACCTCAAGATTGCCATGGTACATAGCATTAAGCAGTGCCTCTTCCAGAGCCGTTCCGATCCGCAGCCGGTCAGTGCGCTCGAGTCCCCATGTCTCCGACAGAATCAGTTGCAAGTGCCTTGAAAGTGCCATCAACAAATGGACGTCATTGTCGAGTGAGTAGGTTTCAAACCGCTCCCCCAATCCGTCCATCATTTCCGAGTGCTTCCGACTTTCCTGCATCGCGGCCAGAATCCGGCGCACGGTATCAGTGAGCATTGATGCCAAAGACCGTTTCGGAACGTAGCTCGATGCCCCCGACTGCAAGGCATTGATCGCGATTTCTTCACTGCCCTTTGATGTCATGACAACGACCGGCACGTTCGAGTGGCGTTTGTGGAGTGCGGCGATCAGCTCCAGACCGTTCATTTCCGGCATCAGCATGTCGGTCACGATGACGTCGGGTTCCGACAAATCGACCGTTGACAGCGCTTCGGTCCCGTTGGAAACTTCGACGACGTTCCAGCCAGGCTCGCGTTTCAGCAATCTGGCAGCCAGGGTCCTGTCGACGGCGGAATCGTCGACCACGAGGATCGTCGGCATCAGTCAATCTCACATTGGAACGGAGTTTTCTGTCTCGTCAATTGTGGTTGATCCGGTACTACAGCGCACCTGACCTCAATCGCAGGCTCAGTTAACGGCATTGGCAGAAAGGATACGGTCTGGCTTTCACCGCGTGAAGTCCGGGTCGCGATTGGTTATCGTAACCGTTTCGGGACTAATGTGAATCCCTGGCCGAACGGATTTTTCTCGTGGATAAAAGCAGATGCCCTCTCTCAAACAGCGATTGAACGACGGAGAATTTGTCAGGATTTGCGGAGTGGGACGGATGCCGCACCACAATCTGATCCACATTATTGGTATGAGTGGCGGATTTCACGGAGTCTGGTTCGATATGGAGCACGTGGGTCTTTCGTCTCACGAACTCGAAATTGTCACAATGGCGGCTCGCGAGCACGGGCTCGACACGTTTTGCCGGGTCGCTCCTACCGATTATGCGACTGTCACCCGATGTCTGGAAGCGGGCTCGAGCGGAGTTATGGCGGCTCAGATCTTCAGTGCGAAGCAAGCCGAAGAATTCGTGCAATGGTCCAAGTTTGCTCCGCGCGGATGGCGAGGCCTGAATACCGGCGGGTGGGACGCGAAATTCACGATGATTCCTGCCGCAGACTTCACTCACAAGGCCAACAAAGAATCGTTTGTCGCAATTCAGATCGAGACTCTTTCTGCGGTCGAGCAGTGCCACGAAATTGCTGCCATTGATGGCGTCGATGCGTTGTTTGTGGGGCCGTCAGACCTCAGTCAAAGCCTTGGTGTGACTGGACAGTTCTTTCACGAAAAGTGCCTGGCCGCGATCGACCGGGTTTCCAAGGCCTGTCGAGATGCCGGTAAGCCATGGGCGGCGGTGACATTCAACGCTCAGCATGCCGCTATGCTGGTGGACAAGGGTTGCCGGATGCTTTCGCCGACAAATGATATCAGAATCGCCGTTGCCGGAGTGAATACCGTCAAAGGGGAATTTGCGGACCTGTTTTCAATTAATCCTTGAGCGTTCGGTTAAATCACAGGTGGTTTGTGCTTAACGGCCACGGGTTCACACAGAGAAATCGTCCCGCGATTCCCGTGTCATTTTCTGAAAAGGGCACGGTTGCGGGGCTTTGCGGGAATCTGAATATGAAGAAGATGCCAGCTTTTTGACCGTTCAAATTGCTTGACCTGTTCATTCTTCCAAACGTAGTATTTAAGGCAGCGAACGACGAGCGGTTACGTTTCCGTCCAACGGTTTCGCAATTTTCATGGGGGCAATTCGATGAAATCGATTAAAATGCGAGTGGGTCTGGCAATTCTGTTTTTACTTGGATCGGGACACGTGGCTTCCGAATCACAGGCGGCCGGGCCTGTGACGTCCCAGCAGGCGATGAGCGGAGTTCAATCCGCATTGACTGAAGCCAGCGTGGGATGGCACCGATGGCACGGCGGTTTCCGGCATGGTGGCTTCGGGTATGGTGGCTTCGGGTATGGAGGATACGGGTATGGGGGATACAACCGATATCGCAGCTTTGGTTACGGTGGTTACGGTGGATACGCGGGTTATGGCTACGCGCGCCCGAGGATTTATAGTTATCCGTCCTACGGGTATTCCGGAGTGCGTTATGGTGGCCCGGCATATTATTCCGGCTACAGCTATGCGTCACCCTACCAGAGCTCGAACGGATGTGGATGCGCCTCCTACTCGCCCGTGACATACAGCGTTTCGAGCTATTCGTATCCGTCTCAGCCCGTTGTTTACACGTCTCAGGTTTACTCCTCGCCGTCGTATTCGACGCCTGTTTACTCGACATCAGCGTATGCATCACCCGTTTATACGACGACCGCGCCAGTTTATTCGTCGTCCAGATACGCCGCTCCAGCGACGTATGGAAATCCGAGCTACAATTACAGTTCGCCGGTGTATACGCCGACTTACCAGACTCCGACGGTGACTCCGTCATCTAATTACGCGGCACCGGTTTCGGCACCGTATCCGGCCCCTCCAGTGGAGTATGCTCCGCCATCCGCCTACCGGGCACCGATCGCGGTGGCACCGTTGTCAGTGGCGAGTGTCTCACAGCAGGTCGTTCCTGCACGGCCGGTGGCGATACAGCCCTCAATCAGTCTGATCGCGTATTCGACTCCCACAGCGTACAACGGAGCCACACACGCGAACTATGTCCCAGCAACCCGCTTCAGTTATTCAGCCGTCGCTCCATTGGCGTCGCGGATGAGTTATGCGAGCGCGTGGTAGAGGGATCGATCACTGCGACCTCCAGAGTTAATCGCAGCATGTAACGAGTCAACAATCATCAACCCGGCCCGAAAATCTTCGGGTCGGGTTTTTGTTTGCCCTCGTCACACCTGCGGTCGCTAAAAAAGGGCGACTAGCACCGCAACTCTCAAACAGCATTGCATGATAGAGGTTTTCGCCCTTGTTTGTGCAGTGCGCCACGTCTGTGCGGAGCGACAAAAGTTTTCTTGCGCTCGGTTTGGGTCGGTCTTCCCGTGTATGTCCAATTGAATGGCTTGGCCATCGTCTTGTTGTAGTAGGCCATGAATTCTCGGAGTTGCGATTCGAGATCGGCCACGGATGTGAAATTTCCACGGCGTATCAATTTTCTGTGGATGATACCGAAGATCACCTCGATCTGATTGAGCCACGAACTATGCTTGGGGAGGTAGACAAAGCGGATGCGATGGTTTAAGTCCGATAAGATCGCTTTTCGACTGGCCATCGATTTTAGGATACCGCTGTTGTTTTTTTTCCCAGGTCTTCGTGCAGATCGCATTCTTCAGCGACCCACTTCACAAGACTCTCCGACATATGGGTATTGAGGTTATCGACAACGAAGATCCATTCCCGGTCGTCCGCCACGGTTCGTGAGATATGTTGGACGACTTCCGGTTCGGTCCGAGTCGCTTCGATCGTTGATGATACGATCACGCCGGTGACGACATCCACTCCTGCGGTCAACGTTGTCGTTCCATGACGCGTGTATTCGAATTCCAATTTGGACACATTTCCTGGTTGCACCGGTTTGTCGGGTGCATTTCGTTCCAGCGCTTGCAGTCCGGTTGCTTCATCAACGCTGATCGTATGGGTCCCGTTGGCTGCCGCTTTTGCGGGAGCATCGAGATAGGTTTGGCAGACAACCTCGACTTCGCTTTGAAACTTCTCCGGGTCTTTCTCTGTTGTCTGCAACCACATCTTTTTACGATGGGGTTGCACCATGGCACTCTTCAAAATCCGGCCCACCTGAGACGCAGAAAT
>JANXOO010000799.1 GCA_025353525.1 Schlesneria sp.
CATTGACGTTCAGCTCCGAGCACCAGCCAAGGTCTGACCAGACCCAGTGGGCTACCGGACAGTAAACGAACGTACCCCACAGGACCGAGAACAGGAGCATCGAACTGAATTTCATTCGTTCGGCAAACGCACCGCAAATCAATGCCGGAGTAATGATGAAAAACATCATCTGGAAAATCATGTGAATTGACCGTGGTAACGCGGGCGAGTACGCCGGATGCACGCCGATCTGCTGTGCACTATCCCAGTACGGAGCGACTCCGTTCAACATTGCGTATTTGAAGTCCCCGATCAAACCGAGTCCCCCAACCGTATCTCCAAAACAAAGACTGTAACCGTACACAGTCCAGACTACGGACATAACGGCCATTAAAGTAATGCATTGCATCATCACGCTCAGAATATTTTTCTTCCTGACCAAGCCACCGTAGAAGAGAGCTAAACCCGGTGCCGTCATCATAAGCACAAGTGCTGAAGACGTGAGCATCCACGCGATATCTCCCGAATTGAACTGATTAACCGGAGAGGGCACAGCAGGCGCGACGGAAGCATCCTCAGCAAAAAGATTTCCACCAAATGACGTAACAAACACCAATACCGCGAGCGCGGCCCAATTCCTGGACTTCACAACAATCTCCTGGAGCACTAGGAAAAAACTCAATCGTGCCACGAACTCCACCACAGGTTCGGGCATCTGAACACACATTCCGCTCGGATCGAAAAACCGATTCAAAGACCGTCTTTACGCGTCGAAACAAACCGCTGTCGAGATCGGATTGTTGCAGCGCGAGCGGATAACCTCGACAATGACTTGTCAATACCGGGCGGAGTATACAGGATTCTCCATCACAACTGAACGAATCGCCGTAATTCTGCCGAAAGGCAACTTGTGTGCCGCGTCAATTGCGCCGAGTCCGGTTTCGGGTAGCCGAAGGATTGCAATTTCTTTGAAATATCGGGATTCCTTGGGCGAATTGACCGATATTCGTTTCTGAAAATTTGAATTGGAACACAGTTTTGAATCCGGTGACGACCTCCATATGTGCCCTGTTTGCAGGCACCGGGTTTGCCTTTTGCCTGGAGCGATTGAGTGACCGGGAACGATTTTCCCTTGAAATACCGCTGGCTTCCAGGCGAGTTCGGCTGATTCGCGGAATCTTCATCGCGATTTCGACTGCGGTTCTGTTTGGTGCTTTTCACTGGGCTTCCATCGAACAGGGGTGCCTTGAGACTTCAGAAGTTCAGCCTTCATTGGCCGGCCGATACTGGCGACTCGGTTTCCACCTGATCCTGTTCAGTTTTCTGATTCTCGCGACGGCCATCGACTTTGATTGCTATATGATTCCGGATCTGATCACAGTCCCCGGAATGTTGCTCGGATTTGCAGGAGCGGGCTTGATCGGAGAAGCCCAGATCTGTCACCTGTGGGTCGATTGGTCGATTGCGGTTCCGCAGCTTCGCGGTCCCTTCATTCCTGCCTGGTATGACGCTCACCGGCACCTGCACGGATTTGCGTGGAGCATTTCCGGACTGATCACGGGCGCAGGACTGACCTGGTTGGCTCGCAATGTCAGCTCGCGCGTTCTCGGCCAGGAAGCGATGGGTATCGGCGACGTGACACTGATGGGATTGATCGGAAGTTTCGTTGGTTGGCAGGGAGTGACCCTGGTATTCCTGCTGGCTCCTTTGACAGGACTGACCGTTGGAGTCTTTCTCAGGACAATCACAGGGAAGACGTTCCTGCCTTACGGGCCGTGGCTGAGCATCGCCGCAGTGATCGTTCTTTTCGGATGGCAATCGCTGTGGCAGCAGACGCGGCTGATTTTCAGTGATTGGTTAAGCGTTGGAATTCTCGGTGCCACCGGCGGCTTCGGCTTCGTTATCTTGCTGAGTCTGGTTCAGCTCTACAAATCGATTCCGACAACCCCCCGGCCGATTCGCTAAAAACATCGATCAATTCATCCGGTGGTTCGGGCAATAACAACGCGACACATGCTGCCGGGATAAACAGAAATCCCGCATAAAACAGTGCAAGCCGGTAGTCGCCGACTTTCGAGAACAGTCCAAAAAAAACTGTCCCCAAACCGGCCGCGATACGACCGAAGTTAAAGCAAAACCCCGCACCAGTCGTCCGCAGAAGCGTTGGAAACAGAGGCGGCAAATACATTGTGAAGAGTGCGAACACTCCCTGGCAAAGTCCGATGAGCAGAAATCCGCACCATAGTCCGTAGTGATCGCGGGGAACGGAGTAGGTGGCGAACATCGCCAGAAAATAGGCAGCGCAAAAGCCGGCGATGGTTCGTCGGTATCTGAACCGCCGTGCGATCCATCCCGCGACGAAGTTTCCGGCAATCGAAGACAGCATGATTAAACAGATCGTTTGACTCACCAGTTGATCGCGGTTCACCTGGGGCCACTCGCGCAAATCGGGCAGGTTTCGCAGGTGCTGCAAGTGCCAGAACAGGAAAGACCAGTGTGCTGTCAAAGCCAACGAACAGACCACCAGTGTCAGCACCGTGGTCCGGCGAACAGTTCCGCGAAACAGATCCAGAAACACCGGTTTAACCAGCAAAGAATCCTTTCGAGCCGCTTGCCATTCCTCCGGTTCGGGCACCGCATGGCGAATCCACAGCACCAGAAGTGCCGGCAAGATACCGACCAAAAAAACAGTTCGGTTGGGAAAACTGGCTAACAGAAAATAGGCGAGTCCCGCGAGCATCACGCCGAGGTTGACGCCGGTCTGCAGCACCGCTGCCAACCACGGTCGCCAGCGCCGAGGCCACGTCTCTGAAATCAGTGAGGCCCCCACAGCCCATTCGCCACCAATTCCCAGCGCCGCGAGGAATCGGAAGATCATCAGTTGCCACCAGGTCGCCGCGAAGAACGACAGTCCTGTAAACAGGGCGTAAGTGAGAATTGTCAGTGACAGTGCTCGCGTTCGGCCGATTCGATCAGCAATCAGTCCAAAAAAACCGCCACCCAGCGCCCAACCGATCAAAAACGCTGCCTGAATCAGGGAACTGCAATACCCGACGCGAGGATCCTTTTGATTCTCGATACCCAGCAGTTCTGCAACAAACGGAGTTGCAACGAGTACATACAAGTGCATGTCCAATCCATCGAACAGCCAGCCAAGCCAGGCCGCCGCACCGGATTTCCACTGTTGCGGTGAAAGATCCCTCAAATGAACGGCATCGCGCTCGACATTGCGCCGAGAAACGGTTTCGGGCGAGGAATGGTTCGCAGAATCCATGTGACAAATCGCCTTTCATCAATTTCGCAAACCGTACTGTCGCGAACGTTTGATACTGCTCGCGGTCCAGATTGAGGCTTCGTTTGGGAGTCCGCTTCCGCGTTCGATGCGGAACCACCGTCACAGAGTCTATTTCCAGGTGTGGCTGGATTTCTCAATGGCCTCAAACCAGACCGCGCGAAGTAAAATCAATCCGGTCAATATGTTTTTGTGAATTTCTGAGCGTGACCGGACTCTACGCTTCTGCATGTTGTGAGTAAACCTTAACAAACCGGCGGGTAAAATGCCGTCCTGCAAAAACTGCCGAATCGGCTCACCCGATAATTCTTTAATAATTTTTCCTTCAGCCGTAATGTCGGCAATGCCGATACAAATTCTGGTCGTTGCTGGTCAGCTTTTTCCGCTGCAGTTCCGATCGCAGGCAACGAGATCGGCACGTTACAAATGCGCGAGTTTTGGCCGATCACTGTTGTCGCAAAAAACCGACCGGGTCGCCGTTTATCGTTGATTCGCACAAAATCTGCCGGGGGACGAGCGGACGATGCCTCCGCTGTGCGGATCGTGGCTGGAATTCTTCTCACTCTCATTTGTCACTCGGGATGTACGACAACCCGACCGGCAATGAAGTCGTTCTGGCAACAGGTTCCACCCGTCAAGTGGCCAAGCCGGGATGCGAACCTGACGGCCGTAAACAATGAACCCGACGACGAACCAGCGGTGGCAGCCAATGTCGCCGTCCGGAAAGAATCGTCCGATGAATCAACCTCGACCGATGCTGCGATGGTCAACGACACTCGGCTGAAGCCCAGACTGTCACGACTGGGAAAAGCCTTTCGCTGGTCGGAACCTCGATCCGCTGAGCCGAGTGCGATCAATGAAACGGCATCTGCCGGCCTCGGGACCGCAACGCACTCGTCGAGTTCAATTCTTATGTTGGAAACGCCGCTCGACCGTCTGAACGCTGCATTAACCGACGATTCGCTTCAATCGCCTCTCGTTCCGGAACTTGGTCTGGGGAATCTTGAAGACCGAATTCGCATCGATTCGCTGATGTCGCGTGCCAGACAATATCTGGAAGCCGGGCAATTCGACCCCGCACTTCGGTCGGCGCTGTCGGCGATGGAGATCAGCGAATCGGGACAGATTGATGATTCACCCGAAGAAGATCGCCCCGTCGATCTCGTTCGTAAAATCGAGGAACTGCTGGAAGCTTCGCGACTTGCAGATCGATCAGATTCTGAAAAGGAAACCATTGATGTCACTCAGTCATCAATAGAAACCGAATCGTCGACGCGAATGGCCATTGAACAGGCCAAACCCGCGGCTCGGACGGAAAAGGAGACGACAGGATTGACCCGAATACGTCGTGACTGGTCAACGCTGTTTCGCGGCAATCGCAAGCCCTCTTCGGCAGAAACCGAATCGGGTACATCCTCGTCGAAAGGAGCAGCATCGCGAGATTCCAATTCGAATACAGGGGCAACGTCTCGATCAGAAAACCTCGAACGGCAACTCCGCGAACCTGATGCAATCGTCATGGCAAATCGCAGTATCGCCCTCGGGGAACCCGAACCCTTTGCCGAACCAACTGCCCGAGATGGTCGCAATTCGAATTCCGCAACTGTCGCCAATTCCGATACGTTCGATACGGAACCGCTTTCTGTGGGCGCTCAAGACGATTTTGAATCACGCGAGGCTGCCGACGAAACGAATGCCCTTCAGGTCGATTCAATGAAATCATTGTCGGACGAGGATGTCGGAACATTACCCGAACTGAATACAGTAGAAACCCAACGTGCCTGTCAGATCACTGAATCGAACACCGAAAACTCGATTCATCCGGAAATTGACGATCCCGACGATACAAATCGCTATGCAGACTGGACGATGATATACGTCGCGTTCGGCGTGTGCGGCGTGATAGCGTTCGCGTTTTATCGACGTGGTGCGACGTGATCATGGCCGCTCAGGAGTGACAACAGTTGGAAATCAGCCCGATGTTCGATTTGGCGGTGACTGACCTCAACGCGTTTTTCAAGCGACGATCGCAACGATCCGTCGCGGTGAAAGGCGCACTCAGGCAAACTCAACAGGACCGATTGCATCAGACCTGCAAACTCCGGTTCTTCGAGATTGGCGGGCGACAGGTGCTTGAGGAACGTTAACCTCAATCCCGCAGAGACGAGATGTTCGACGGGATGGGGGCCCGTGGCCGGGTCGGTAATCGAACCTTCTTCGCCGAAATCACGAGATCGTTCGGAATCATACGCGAATTCGAAACAATCGCTTTTGAAGGCGATTGGACCGATCAAAAGATCGGTCCATCGATCGCAACGACGGCGCAGTCGATCGACGTGCATCACACGGTCATTCATCGTGCCTGGAAGACTCAGCAACCGCGACAAAATTCCGTGCCGGATTTGCTGTAGTCCGACGACGGCGCTGCGTGCGACGTACGTCAGATCGTCAGTTCCGCAGCGGCGATCCAGCGCAATCAGCGTTGTCCCCCAGGTTCTGACCAGCATCTCGCAAGCAAAAACTCGCGGTGCCAGGTTTTCCAGGAATTCGACATCGGGTGAATCAGCCGATGTCCAGCAGTGAAGGCTCTTCACCCACCGTTGTTGCAGCGTCCGACTGTTCTGCCAGAACAACTGCAATGAGCCGCCTGACGGAACGATGGAATCATCGATAACGCTTCGTGCGAGGCGAGAAACAATCAGAGCGAGCTCTGCAAGGGACCGAGCTGAAAGACCATGATTTCCGGAAGGCATTCTGACCTCGTGAAGCGGGCATTGATTGACCACACGATGTCATCGCAATCCCGATGCCGAACGCAACCGATGCTTGACTGACCATTCCAGTCGTTGCAACCGGTACGATTTAAAAGCGGAATGTCAAAAGTCCGGAACGACCGCCGCTGCCGTAACGCAACGCGAGTTTGTCGTGAAACATCACGATACGCATCATCGCAAAACCGTCTCACATCATCGAGAAGTAATTCTCGACGGCGAAATCGAATGCCAAGGGTGTCATCTTGCGTGGCAGCCCTTTGTACGAGCAGAAGTTTCTGACCTGCAGCAGCAAGTCGCGCGGCTGGCATGAACGAAACGGGCGTTCGACCTGCCGGTAGTGGGTTTCGACCAAATGATCGACGGCCGCAGTGTCGTACTGGAATCCCAGTTTTGGCGCGAGTCGACGAATGATCTCACGGAACTCGGCCTCACTGGGGTCCGGGACCTGAATTTTGTACGGAATCCGCCGCAAGAACGCCCCGTCAACGAGGTTCTTCGGTTCGAGATTGGTTGAAAAGATGATCAACTGGTCAAACGGTACCTGAATCTTCTTCCCGCTGGGGAGGTTTAGAAAGTCGTAGCGTTTTTCAAGGGGAACAATCCA
>JANXOO010000851.1 GCA_025353525.1 Schlesneria sp.
CATTGACGGAGCCCATCAAATGCCAGGCACCGTGCAATTGGCCACGTGGATGCGGGAAACGAGCAGCTTTGAAGCCGCTCTGCCAGATATGGTTCCCTCGATCGTCCAGGCGGGTGATCGACATACCATCGGCCAGGTTAGATGGAAAATCCCATCCATGTGCGACGGGGTCATAGCCGTTTCTTCCCACGAGGCCATCCCCATTTCCGCGGAGCAGCACAAAACTTCCACCGTCAGCCGTCGTTAGAAGCGACGCCGCAGATCCGCGGCGTTCTGTCAGTGGTCCCGCCTTCCCAGCGAGTGGCCAGATGGGGGCTCCACATTTTGTGAATCCGCGAGGCTCGATTTTTGTGAAGAGCCCTTTGATATTTGAGGAAAAGTTTGCCAGAAAAACGTTGAAGTCGGTATCGATGCGCATGCAGTGACCGCCGTTCGCCGAAATCGCGTTGTTGGGCCCCGTCGGGGCGCTGCCCAATTGCAATTCCTCGGCATCGATTTGACCGTCGCCATTCTCGTCCGCCCACGAGTATCGAGCGAATTTGATTCGACTTTTGGCGTCTTCAGCGTTTCCGCCCTGTCGGCGAATCGCCTCAACCCATGCCGCAGGTAACTGGTCAATTGGCATGGGGTCCGTCGCATCGTAATATGGCGGACACAATACGCCCATCGCTGCCAACGGTCGTAATTGATCTGCCGTTTCATCTTGAACGAGAAGCATAGGCAGCGTCGAGAATTCGAGCAAAAGTTCGGTCTTGCCGTCGCCATCGAGATCCCGGCGCAGGCATCGCATCCGTTGGGACGTACTGTTGGCTTGCATCCAGGGACCATAGGTCGTTCTCAGCGAGAAAAGGGCTGCGTCCGACGGACCGGGCGAAGAATCGAATGCATTCGTCCAGCGATACGTCGCCAGTGGTCGCCATTGTCGATTCACGTAGTCGATTTTGATTTGAATAATATTCTCGTTGTCTTGCCGCATCCATCCGATGCTGGAGTCGTCGGGGTCAAGGGCCGTCGTGGCGTAGTAGTCCATTCCGCCGAACCACTCGCGAATCGTTCCATTTGCGGAAAAATGGACGGTGCGTCTTGGCACCGCGCTTCGTTCGGTGGCGACGAATCCACCGTGGCCATCGCAAGCGATTCCACAAAGTCCGGCAAAGTCATGTGGGTCGTATCGCCCATAAAGTCGACCGCCATTCCGACCGTATGTAGCTTTCAACGCAAACTGTGAATCGAAGCACCTCACTTGCTGACAATTCCCACCTTCGGCAACAACCACATCTCCCGTCCGCTGGTCAACGTCGATTGCTACAGGATCGACGAACCCCTTCGCTTGCGTCACAGGGGTTTTCGATTTGCGATTCAATGAAACGATGGAGTCGCTCAGGAGTGCGATGATATCGCCACCGCGAGTCACGGCGATGTCGCGTACATTGGAAAGAGGGGCGGTGTCGATTACAGAACCGTTCGAGGGATTGATCCAGAGAATTCCCGCCGCACCGTTAGACATCACCAGGGAGTCAGCATTTGCTGCAACACGCTGAGCGAGAGCAAGGATTTCTATCGATTGCAGACACCAATTCGGTTGCTGCGATGCCGGACCGTTTGGAATGAATTTGATTTCCAGGCGGCCGTCTTTGACTTCGACAGCGCGCGGCAGTTCATACAATTGAGGAAGTATGATCGTTTTTGGTGCTTCACCAACTTTTGTTATTGGCAACAGCCAACCCGCCATTTTATCCGGAGCCAGACGATGCGTTTTCGGCGGCTCCATTCCGTTTGACTGGACTTCGACCAGCGTCGTATCCCGTTCGGTGGCACCGATCGTGAAGCGGACAAAGTATTGGCCATTCGGTATTGAACATTGGAACGTACGCGGTTCGATCGCACTGCTGACGATGCCTCGGGGTGTGCTGATTAAGCCATCAATACGATCCCAGCCTGTCCCACGACGTTCGTCAAACCTGGAAAGCGTGATCGACTCGGACTTTGCACCCGAGTCACGTTGGTTCTGCGGTGTCTTTTTCCTGAAATCGAACGTTTTCATGGGAAAATATGCTTCGAACGCCTTATGTCGGGCGTTAGCGGCGACAACTTTGCCCGTTGCGAAATCGAGCTTGAAAAGATTCCCATCGTCTTGCAAGTAGAACACGGAATTACCGCCGATGGCAATGTCATATGGTATTCGCGCCGGGCCGAGTGGCCCCTGTTCCCAGATGACATCTCCATTTATTCCGCATCGTACGAGCAATGGTGGGCCTTCTGGAATCGCACCGAGCACCATCGAATCTTGGGCAATTGCAATCGCCGCAGGTCCACCGTGATTCCCCGGCCACCAGCTTTCTCCAACGCTCGTCCCAAGACTCATCAGGAACTCCGCTCTCAGTCCCTGTGTTTGCAACGATCGCCACTCGTACAATCCAGGTGTGGCCGGGCGGCCTCCCCAATCCAACCCATCCCAATCGACACGATGTTTTCCCGCATTAAGTGGAGCGGCTCTCAAGATTTCGCGAACCATGTGTTGCTTAGAATCGTAAACTGCCAGCGAGACGCTGCCAGCTTTGTCGCAAACGAACTCAATTTCTGCAGCCTTTGTCAAGGCAGCAGGAGCTACGATGATTAGAGCGGCGAAAAGTCCAATCCGCATAAACATAATTCAAATCTCGCTCTTTGTTCGTGGATCGGCGGAAGAGGGGAATAACGTGTCCTGCAAAAGTCAGAATTCCCCATGGATCTCGCTGAAATCAGGGACTAACTGACCGATTCAGGTTTTTTGTTGGAAACGCCACAGATTCAATGGGGAAAACGTTTCGGGTGCAGGATATCGATTGTTCGCGGTGCATTGACCTCAAACACGTCACTCGGAATCGCGCCCCATTGATGTTAACAGATTCACCAAAAAAAGCTACGCAATTAATAACGGAAACAGAGATGCGAATGTCAGTTCCCGGTAGAAATGACCACATTTTTACCGGGGCCGATCCGGGGACATTTCAATTGAACACTGACAAAAGTAGAGACGAGAATAGCATCGAAGGCGATTTCCGATTAGCATCTCGCGGTTCGCGCGGTTGGACTGATGTCCGTTTTTGACATGGATCAGGGGGGGCTTGAGCAGGCCACCGGTGGCGCAACTTTTACTCAGGTCAGAACGAAAACACCACTCAACTGCCAAATTTGCCGAGGTGGCAGGGAATTGCAGGGAATGCGGAATGGATACTTGGCTTGTTACTGGCGGGGCCGGTTTTATCGGAAGTTGTTTTGTACGGCACCACGTCGCTGCAGGCAAAATGCGAATTGTCAATCTCGACAAACTTACCTACGCTGGCAATCTGGATTCGTTGCAGATTCCAAATAGCGATCGTTACCATTTCGCCTTAGGAGATATTGGTGATCCTCAAGTAGTGGGCCACCTTTTGGCAACGTATCAACCGCGGGCAATTATCAATTTCGCGGCGGAATCTCACGTCGATCGATCGATCGATGACCCTCTGGTGTTCGCTGAAACCAACGTGATGGGAACCTGCCAACTGCTCGAAGCGGCACGGTCCTATTACGCCAGGTTGCCAATCCACGTGCGAGATGAGTTTCGATTCTTGCACGTTTCGACCGACGAAGTTTATGGATCTTTGGGGTCGAGCGGACTCTTTTCCGAGACGACCCCATATTCACCGAACAGTCCGTATTCAGCATCAAAAGCGTCGTCCGATCACTTCGTTCGCGCGTACCACCATACCTACGGTCTTCCAACGCTGATTACCAATTGCAGCAACAACTATGGGCCCTGTCAGTTTCCGGAAAAGCTGATTCCACTTATGATTTTGAATGCAATTGACGGAAAGCCGTTGCCCATTTATGGTGATGGCCTCAATATCCGTGACTGGTTATTCGTGGAAGATCATTGCCATGCGATCGAGACGGTACTTATGCGAGGTCGCGTTGGAGAATCTTACAACGTTGGCGGGGATGAGGAACGCACCAATATTGAGATTGTCAAACTGATTTGTGCAACAGTTGATCGAATGCGACCGGGACTACCACATTCTCCGTGTGAATCCCGAATCACATACGTGAAGGACCGACCTGGACATGATCGGCGGTACGCGATTGACTCCACGAAGATCAGAAGAGAACTTGACTGGAGCCCCCAACACCAATTCGCATTAGCGATTGAAAACACCGTAAAATGGTATCTCGAAAATCCCGTCTGGGTGGAACGTGTTCAAAGCGGCAAATATCGGCGTGAGCGTTCAGGACTGAACAATTGACGGGAGACCACAAAAGGAATCTTTCGAATGAGTCACCGAATGAAAGGGATTGTACTCGCTGGGGGAACAGGGTCTCGCCTGTTTCCGTTGACAATTGGCATCAGCAAGCAGATGGCGCCGGTGTATGACAAGCCGATGATTTATTATCCTCTGTCAACACTGATGTTGGCTGGAATTCAAGACGTTCTTGTCATCTCATCTCCCCGTGATATCAGCGGCTTCGAAAAACTATTAGGTGACGGTTCCAAATGGGGCATGCGATTCACGTTCGTGAGCCAACCAAAACCGGAAGGTTTGGCACAGGCATTCATTTTGGGTGCAGACTTTATCGCCGACGATCACGTGGCACTCGTGCTGGGTGATAACATATTTTACGGCAGTGGCTTTCAACGAATCCTCGGTAAGGCTGCTGAATCGGCGCACGGAGCTACCATCTTCGGTTATGAAGTGCGCGACCCGCAGGCATACGGAGTTGTGGAATTTGACTCTGCCGGAAAAGCAATTTCACTCGAAGAAAAGCCGAAGCAACCAAAATCGCAATATGCCGTCCCTGGCCTCTATTTCTACGACAATGACGTCATAGAAATCTCGCGCAACCTCAAACCCTCGTCACGAGGCGAACTCGAAATCACCGATGTCAATCGCGAATATCTCTTGCGCGGACGGTTGAACGTAGAAATCTTGTCCCGCGGATTCGCCTGGCTAGACACAGGGACGCACGACTCGTTGCTCGACGCAGGAAATTTTGTCGCTGCAATCGAGAAACGTATGGGACTGAAAATTTCGTGTCCGGAAGAGATCGCCTACCGTAAGGGGTTTATAGACGGAGAAAAGCTGCTCTCATTGGCCTCTGAATTTTCAAACGACTACGGGGTGTACCTCAAGCGAATCGCGGTGAAAACAAAATGACATAACTTGTGGTGAACGGCCTGACTGCAAGAAATTCCTCGCCGTGAGTTGCAAAAAAACGAAAAAACCCGCGTGGATCTGGCAGTATCGCCAAGATCCACGCGGGTTGATTTGTTTAATTCCATTTCGTCATCAGCGTCTCAGGCCACTGCCGAGCAGGTAGTTGATTTGAAGTGCTCTGAGAGCAAAGTTTCCGATTTCTTCTGCCACTGTATACTGCACCAGAATCATATCTTCGGGTTGGATCAGCAGTCGTTGATTCGAGTCGGTGATCGCCTGACGCAAGTCCACTCGAATTGCCAACGTCTGACCATTGCAGGTTTTACGAATGACGATGGCACGCGACGGAGGTATTGGTGCATTGAGTCCACTTGAGTTTGAATTGCTTCCTGCCCTGCCGACTCCGGTTCCACCAGATCCAAACGAGCCGCCTGATGTGGCGACCGCCTGAAGGATGTCGATGTCGTAGTCACGGGGCAACAGTTGAGCTCCGCCAGCGATCGCACCTCCCGTGTAGAACTGTTCCCGATCACGCGACTGTACGAATACGATATCGCCACTTTTCAGGATAATATCTTCGGTGTTGAATGTTGGTGGTTGCTCCGGATAGTAACGAATCGGGATGCGGACGACATTTGGGTCATCCGGTATCGGTGCCGGGCAATCACAGGGGTTCCTGCATGCCGCCATTTGAGCCAGCAGGAGTTCACGTTGGCGAGTGTCCTGATACCCGCCACGAATAATCAGGACTTCATTTTCAGCGTCGAGGCCCGGCAGACCTCCGGTTCGGCTCAGAGCATGAAGCAAATCATTTTCGTAAGCAGGGAGGTCAACCGTCGTACCTGTTCCTCGTTTTGACAATCCGGCAGATTTGGTTCCCGCAGTGAGTGCCTGAAGATTCGCAACGCTTGTATCTCCTTCTTCACGAATCACGAGGATACGTTCCATACGAGGACGCTGAAGCGTGACGATGATTCGATCTTTTCCCTCGGGAAGAATTTTGCTTCCGGTGGTGTATGCCGCCCGAATTTCATCGGTTGCCTGAGCGAGTGAAAGTCCTGTGACTTCGATGGGTGCAACCAACGGAAGGGCGACGGTTCCGTCTTCGCGTATCGGTATCGGGAAGCCGATGGATGGTGCCCTGCTGGCGTCCTCCGGAAAGTTGACTGGCGGTGCTTCGTCGGCTTTTCCCAGAACATTTTCGATATAAATACCGAGCGTGTCATTGGGAGCCAGCTGGTAAACCTTGGGGGGCTCCTGTCGCAGGCGCGCCATGTTGATTTGCACCATATCGGCCCGAGGACGCCCGAGGAAGCTTTTTGGTATCCGTTTGACGGAAACCGACGGTATCCCCTTCAGGCAGTCGAGTGAGCTGCACCCGGATAGCGGAGCAAGCATCACTGCACACAGCAAAACCGCTGCGCGACTTATTGTCGCCCCGCGATTTGGCCACTGCCAGGTTGAGGCCCGATCGGGCACGACTGCGGAATCGTTGTTTAATATTCGATTCGATGTGGATTCGGCACACATAGTGATTCGCTCTTCCGAATTCGTGAGGACAGTTCATTCTTAAATTACGATTGAGGAGCGTCGGCTTCTCGATGTCCGGGGTAACTCGTCGACGATCGTCATCGACAGGTCTTGCAATCTGAATTTCACTAGCGTTGAGTCTGCGGGCCGCCGATGACTTCCATTTCATTGTCACCGTCGTCCACAGGAGACGGAGGGATAGCGGCTGGCGAACCGAGGGGGCTCGTCGGGTGATTCAGGTGTGACGTTCCAGGTGCCGCATAGTCGACTGGTGTCGAGTGGGGAATTCGCGTCGTTACGCGATTTGAGTCGCCCATCCCGGTTTCGCGAGCCGCCATCCCGCCATGTTCGTAGCCGTCGTACCACGATTCCATTTTGTCACTATCACTACACCCGATATCAAGCCACATGTGGTTGCAGCATTCAATTACCGGGACGGCGGGGGGGCAGCCGGTGCCGCCATTGGCCACGGCCTTGAAACCGGCCATGAACCCCTCTTTGAAGCTGTGAGGGCAATTGACGCCCATACAGCCCGCACCGTAGTCCCGATAGGCGGCGTGAGCTGCCCATTTGATGTTCCAGGCAATTTTACATTCGCTGACTTCGTCGCGAAGTTCATAGAAGCACCCTGACGCAAGTGTCAGCAGCAGGATGCCCGGTAAAGCCGTATATCGTTTCATGGCGTTTCGCCCTTCTGAAATGTCATTGGCAAAATTGTTTCGGGTCGGGAGGTGCAGTCGTGCCACCCGTTCAATCATTCAGTGCAAGTTCCCATCGTTTGATCGTCGTCTGCGATTTCGCCGTCCGCCGATCAGGAGCGATGCAATCCAGTGATGCTTTGGCAACTTCCCGTGTTGCCGCGTCGTCACTTTCGAGGGCCGCCTCCAGCTCCGGAATCACTTTTCCTGCTGCCGGGCCGAATTCCGCCAGTGTCAGGAAGAGCATCCGACGAAGTTTGAGGTCCTCGGTCTTCAATGATTCACTCAGTGCATCGATCACGAACGCTGTTCTTGGAGAAACCGCGTTGCGCAGTGCAAATGCCGCAGTATGCTTCAGGTCGCGGTCGTCATTCTTGAGGCAGCCAATTAATACTCGTATCGCTTCTTCATCTTCGGGACGGATCTTCAAGATCGCTTCTGCGAGATCAACTTTCAGGAAACCATCAGCGTTGCCCCGCATTTCCTGACGTAGCACAGGCACCGTAGCTGCCGCCTCCTGTCCGATTGCCCCCAGCAGAAACACGGCCCTCGTTCTTATTTCATTCGAAGCGGACTGACTTGACGCCAGCGCCACGAGTTGTGACTGATATTGCTCCCGATTCGCTCTCAGATACCTGACCATTTCAATATGAAACGGACCGAGGAATTGCTCGAGACTGTCGGTCGCTGCAACCTCGCCCCGGCCCGACTGAGAGAAGAATTCGCTCGACTCTCCGGAATCCAGGTCCGCGACGATCGTCGATTCCGGTGAACCGATCGACTTTGAATCGACACCACTTATATCGGCTGTGACCAAGTCGGCGGTTGCCTGTGGTTCGTTTGCCGTGAGCGTTTGGGGTGCGGATGTCTGCGAAACTCGCGCAACTTCGGTCGAAAATGCCGGTTTCGTTGTTATCGAGCGAATTGAAGTCGACTGAACTGGTGCAGGCTGACGTGGCACTGCAGCCAACATTGACTGCGGGGCAGCACTTTGCATTGGAGTTGCAATTCGAGCCGGATTCCCGGTTCGCCGCATTTCAGCTGCAATCAACGTGTCAAGATTAGCCTTGGCATTTGGGTAATTTGGCTGCGCCGCGATGACCTGCAGGTAAATCGACTTTGCTTGCGAAAGATGCCCCTGCCGCTCGAATGTCCTCGCCATCGACATCATTCGCTCTGGCGGAATTCCGCGATGATTTGCGGTCATCGACCGTGGGCCGATCGAGCAACCCACCGAAGCCAACAGAATCGGTGCCGAAACAATTCCGATCCAACCCCTGACCTTCAGCATGAGAGCCTCCGTGCTCTTCGGATGATTATCGGTCTCAATGAAACCGACACATTAAGTTCGGGGAGATTCACATCCCCCGCTCATCAGTTCCAGACGCACTGCCGTTTCAATCAAACCGGCAGATTTTGATTTTGAACCAGTGAATCGATTCGACCGGCTCAGTCATCAGATTCGGCATTCTGGACACCGCCATTTGAAACCAGGTCACGCGAAACGGCATTTGGCAGCGAATTTGTTCGACAGCTTGCGTACATTTTACCCAGACTGCCGATCGACAGTTGAGCCAATATTTATTTCCCAATCGTTGCTTCCGGAGATTTTCGCACTTAATGTACGTGTGGAGGATGAATTGATGAGAGTTATCGTAACCGGTGGCGCCGGTTTTATTGGCAGTCATATCGTTGATACGTTGTTGACGCGGGGTCACTCGCCGTTTGTAATCGATGATTTCTCATCGGGATCACGGCAAAACCTTCCGGTAGCGGTACCGGTTTTTGAATTGGATATTCGTGACGGAGCGAGGCTTTCGGCAGTTTTCGACGAAATTCGACCGGAAGGCGTTTGCCACCAGGCAGCACAGATGTCGGTCAGTCGATCGATGCGGGAGCCGGTTTTTGACGCCGATGTCAACATTATGGGGCTCTTGAACGTATTCGACCAGGCATCGCGTGTGGGAGCGAAGCGAATCGTATTCGCATCGTCTGGAGGAGTGCTCTACGGCGAGGTGTCGACTGCCGCCACTGAGAATTCTCCGAAACGTCCAATGTCGGCCTATGGAATCAGCAAGTGGGTTGGTGAGCAATATCTCGAGTTCTACGCGAGAGAACGCGGACTTCAGGGCGTCGCACTTCGATATTCGAACGTCTATGGTCCCCGGCAGAATCCGCACGGCGAAGCGGGCGTCGTCGCGATTTTCAGCAAACTGATGTTCGCGGGCTCTGTGGCCACGATCAACGGCGATGGGCGTTATATCAGGGATTACGTTTACGGGATTGATGTTGCAAATGCCAATGTTCTGGCGCTCGAAACTGACTTCAAGGCGCATTTTTCGGCCATCAATGTCGGAACAGGCATCGGTGTGGATGTCAACGAAATCGCGGCAGAGATCGCGGCGAATGTGAAAGTCGAGTTGCAGAGAACGGGAAGTTCAATTCAGGTTCCGGGATGCCGGCATGGCGAACCTCGAATCGGAGACTTGCGTTCGAATTTGATTTCACCGGTGCTGGCAGGGCAACTTCTTGGATGGAAACCTGCCATGCCGTTAAAGAATGGCATTCGGCAAACAGTCGAGTGGTTCAGTCAACAACAGGTCCAATGAACCCGTATTGCAACGTGCGGGATTGTCCGGTGCAGTTCGGACTTGACGCCTATTCGATTTTCGATCCCCGGTTTGGGACGTTCCGAAGGGGCAATTTCAGAGAATTGTCAGGCTCGTTCTGCAATTGGCGGTATATTTGAATCCGCCACAAGGAGACGGTTGTTGCGGTCCTTTATCGATTCCCGAAAAGCAGTTGGCCAGGCTGGCCATGTTTCAATTGTTTGAAAGAGCGACGGATCTGGTATGCTCGAACCAGAGTTGATGCAACGAATTCAGCGATCTGGACAGCAGCACGTCTTGCAGTTCCTGAACGAATTGTCCGAAACTGCCCGCGAACGGTACATCAAACAACTCGCAAACACGGATTGGGATGCGATCAACGGGTTATTACAGAATCTCACGACCGGAAAAAATGGAATCGTCAAAAACTTTGATGATGTATTACCTCCGTCACATATCGTTCGAGCGCCGGTTTCCCCGTCCGACGCAGTGAGGCTTGAGGCAGCCCGACAAATTGGTGTCGCAGCACTCAGGGCTGGGAAAGTTGGAGCAATTCTGTTGGCTGGTGGCCAGGGAACGAGGCTCGGTTTCCCGCATCCCAAAGGGATGTATCCCATTGGCCCGGTCTCGGGAAAGTCGTTATTCGGACTTTTTGCCGCGCAGGTTCTGGCCCTATCGAACTGCTACGGTCGTGCGATTCCCTATCTGATCATGACGAGTGACGGAACACACGACGAGACGATCGCATTCTTTCAACAGCACGACTATTTTGGCCTGAGTTCCGAAAATGTGCTGTTCTTCCAGCAGGGATATGCACCTGCGATCGACCTTCGTTCTGGCAAATTGCTGCTTTCGGAAAAAGATTCGCTTTGTCTGAGTCCCGATGGACATGGCGGGCTGTTTTCCGCGATGGCGAAAGCCGGACTATTCGATGAAATGCGACGGCGCGGGGTCGAATATCTCTTCTCGCACCAGGTCGACAATCCGTTGACAAGGATTTGCGACCCGACGTTTGTCGGTTTGCATATTCAGTACGAGTCCGAAGTGTCGACCAGGGTTGTCGCCAAACTGAATCCGGAAGAAAAAGTCGGAGTCGCTGCCAACCTCGGTGGTAAAACCTGCATTATCGAGTATAGCGACCTTCCACCCGAACTGGCGGCCGATCGTGACGCTGACGGAGAATTGAAGTTGTGGGCGGGAAGTACCGCCATTCACCTCTTTAATCGGTCGTTCCTCGAACATATCGCCTCTTCAGAAACAGGCCTTCCGTGGCACCGGGCCATCAAGAAGATTCCGCATATCAACGATCGGGGTGAGCAGACCAATCCCGATGCCGAAAACGGAATCAAGTTTGAACGATTCATTTTCGATACGCTCCCGCTCGCCAAACTCGCATTGATTGTCGAAGCTCGTCGTGACGATGAGTTTGCACCGCTGAAAAACAAGGATGGAGACTATTCGGCAAACTATGTACGAGAACGCATGACGCGTGTCGCTCGCCGTCTGCTTGAATCAGCAGGTCTTGAAGTTCCCGTCAATTCAATTGTAGAAATCGATCCGGGATTCGCACTTTCGACGGAAGACGTTTTGGCTCGAATCTCGGAAATCCGCCACCTCGATTTCGATCAACCGGTCTGTCTTGCTCCTGCTGTGGCACGATTGCCTGGAGCCGTGCCTCACGAGGTGCGAGCGGACAAAACCGTTTTGAATCGCGCACTCTGTGACCCGCTTGTATTTGAGCCGTATTATCGTCCCCAGGTTTGGGGAGGACGCGGGCTGAGCCAACACTTCGGGCGTGAGTTGCCGCTTGACGGCCCCTACGGCGAGGCGTGGGAAATCAGTTCACAAACACTTCATGTCAGTCGGATTGCTGAAGGAGTTCATGCCGGTGTAAACCTGAATGAACTTTGGGCAAACGACGCCGGAGATTTGCGTGGTGGATGTCAACATCACTGTTTTCCATTGCTCGTGAAATGGCTTGAATGCCGCGAATTGCTTTCGTTGCAAGTTCATCCCGACGACAAAATGGCTCAGCGAGTCCTGAACGAGCCATTCGGAAAATCCGAAGCATGGGTCGTCGTTGCGACAGAACCTTCTGCACGAGTGTATGCGGGACTCAGGCCCGGCGTGACTCGCGAAGACTTTCTGTCACATCTGACTT